>JAHJRJ010000268.1 GCA_018830765.1 Bacteroidota bacterium
AGAAGAGTTTCCTCTTTTCGTGATGAAGAAGGCAAAAGGTTCAATCAATGATGAAGTCTTTGCCGGAGTAAAAAGTAACGACGACGAAAACTGGATCTGATAAATATTAAAATTGACTTGCCAAGGTTCGGAAGGTACTCAAAAACAGAAAAATTGAGATCGAGAGAGCAACCCCCCACCAGAACCACGCATGAAGTCGGGCAGAAATTGTTGATAACATAAACCGTCCGTAATAAAATTTTGTTACTCAATTAATTGATGTTACGCAGATATCGTAGATAGAGAGGTCGTAGATCCAGGGGGGTGACTAAAAAATCCGATTTTATGATGTAGCGCGAACTTTAGTTCGCTTATTTCATTCATTTTGACGAAATAAATTTCGTGCTACAATCTATTTCTTTACTTTTTAGTCAACCTCGAGCGTTTGCTCAAACTCTGATAGGGGTTGAGTTCGTTTGTATGTTATTATTGGCTATTTTAGATAAAATATTGTTTTTTGGGATAATCATTATTTCCTCAATAACGTTGAGTTGGTCGGTTTTTGCTTTTTATAAATCATTGCGGGGATGGGGATAGCCTACATACTTCTTCCTATTATCTTCCATTACTCCTCAAAATAATTGACTTTAGTCAAAAAACTTTGTAAATTTAAACGTCAATTTTAGAAAAAATACACATATTTGGAGATTTAGAACATGTTTGTCGTTGTGAATATAGCAGGACAGCAATTTAAAGTTAGCGCTGCGTCAAAATTGTTTGTGCCGAAACTGACTCAAAATGTAGGCGAAACGGTAAAGTTCGATAAAGTCCTACTTTACAGTGATGATAAAGAAGTGAAAGTCGGCAACCCAACTGTGAAGGATATTGCGGTAGAAGCGAAAGTAATAGGACATGAAAAAGATGATACGGTCATAGTGTTTAAGAAGAAGAAAAGAAAAGGATACCGTGTACGTAGAGGGCATCGGCAGCAATATACACAACTTGAAATTACAAAAATCGGATAAGGAAAAAATTTATGGCTCATAAAAAAGGTGGTGGAAGTTCACGAAACGGTCGCGACAGTAATGCGCAGCGGCTCGGAGTTAAACGCTTCGGCGGACAAAAAGTTACAGCAGGAAGTATCATCGTGCGACAGAGAGGTACGAAGTTTTTACCCGGCGAGAACGTCGGAGTCGGGTCGGACGATACAATTTTTGCATTGACTGACGGCACCGTGAAGTTCGAACGCTCCGGAAAATCAAGAAAGATGATAAGCATCATATCTTCTTAAGAACGTTCTACGTTCTTAATCTTTCATTAGAAATATTGTTCTTTATATATCTTTTGCCCGTTGTTAAACAGTTTTTTTTAAGGTATGTTTTGGCGGGCTTATTTGTTTTAATTATTCTCACATTATTAATAATCCTTAACTAAAAAAACAATCAACCGGAGGGTAAAATGAAAATCACAGTAGTAGGCGGCGGCAATGTTGGCGCAACGTGCGCACACATTTTGGTAAGTAAAAATTTAACCAACGAATTAGTGCTCGTTGATATCGTCGAAGGCATGCCCATGGGCAAAGCCCTCGACATGTACGAGTCAACACCAATCGAAGGTAACGACACAAAGGTAGTCGGAGCTAATGGCTACGATGAAACTGCAGGCTCGGATATCGTAGTGATAACCGCAGGACTCGCCCGAAAACCCGGAATGACCCGTGAACAACTCCAAGAAACAAATGCACAAATCGTAAAAGAAGTTACTCAGCAAGTTGCGCCAAGGTCTCCCAACGCAATTCTAATTGTAGTTTCCAACCCACTTGACGTAATGACGTATGTTGCATGGAAGGTATCAGGTTTTCCGCGCGAACGCGTTATGGGTATGGCAGGTATACTCGATACTGCTCGTTACCGCACATTCTTGTCAATGGCGCTCGGAGTTTCGGTAAAAGATATTCAAGCGCTCGTCCTCGGCGGACACGGCGACTCGATGGTTCCGCTCGTAAGCTATACAACGGTTTCAGGTGTTCCTATCACACACTTCTTAGATAAACCAACACTCGATGCAATCGTGAAGCGAACGCGTGATGGTGGAATTGAAATTGTTAACTTCCTGAAAACTGGCAGTGCATACTACGCTCCAGCATCAGCCGCAGTCGAGATGGTGGAAGCGATCGTTAAAGATAAAAAAAGAATTCTACCTTGCGCAGTATATCTACAAGGCGAATATGGTATGAGCGATACATTCAGCGGTGTTCCGATTAAGTTAGGAAAGAAAGGCGTTGAGCAAATTATTCAAGTTCCGCTCACACCCGAAGAGAAGGCAGCTTTCGAAAAATCTGCCGGCGAAGTTAAAGCGAATATCGCTAAACTCGCGATATAACGGACAGCTTCTTGTCGGATTTGTCAGTTTATAGCCATTTCAGAATTATGGAATGGCTATTTTTATACAAATAAAGAGGACTAGCTATGAACAAAAGTTACATACTGAGACTTCTGAAATATTTACCTATTGTCATGTTG
>JAHJRJ010000269.1 GCA_018830765.1 Bacteroidota bacterium
GAATGGTTTTGACCTTTTTAATGTCAAGACCAAAACCGCGAAAAAAAATCCTACCCACGGACCACGTTGAAATGTAAATAGGAAACTGAACAAGATGGGAATTAATGCCGATATTGCAAGAATACGGTAGTTCTTTGGAGTATTTTTATGGAGGATAAAAGGAAGAACCAACGCAGCAGCAATCATAAACAATTCACTCGTAGTCATTGAGAATTGGAATAAATCGAGGCGACGTTTGTAGTGGATGAATTCATCGAAATAAACAAATACTTTTACGACTCCGTAAATAGATAAAACGAATGCACCGAAGATGAGCATAACAACCCCGATAGTCAATCGGTCACGAGAATTTAACCAGACTGCCATTAGATAGATTATCGGAATTATAACAACCCGTTTGTGCAGATAATAAAGAGATTGCATCGGGTCGTGCGATAGCACGGTTGATATAAGCTCAGCTCCTATGAAAGCTAAAAAGTACCAATCGTATGGCGTGGACTTTAAGTTCCATTTTTTTTCATATAACATCTTTGCAAGCCACAATGCTAAAGCAGTAAAGTATGTTATTTGTGAAATCGCAATAGAATAGTTGGAACTCAAAATAAATAGGAAGATAAATCCGATAATCAGCTTATCGAATATACGCTCAGTATTTTTAAATTCATTAGTATATAAAACCCAAGTTTCTTTAATCATACACGGTTTTCGTTAGTCCATTCACACAAGTAGGAACATTTCGTTTCATTGTTTCTGCTAATATCTTTTGATTTTCAGTTGATTCTACTGTCTTGGAATGATAGAGATGGTACAAGATTGCATAGTTTTTAACTGATTTAAAATTAATATTCTGTAACCTCAATCTAAATTGGATATCGGTATCTTCGCCTAAACCGGGACCAATATAGTCTTCGTTAAATCCATTTATCATTTCAAGATATTTTTTTTCAATCGAAAAATTTGAGCCGAGTATACTGGCTTTTTTTCTGTTTTTAATTCTTCTTATAAGTTCATTCTTAATAAAAATACCTTCTTCAAGTCGTGTGGCTTTACCTTTTATCGCATCTGATAACATATCTAAATTTATTTTATCGAGATACCCGTTTATTATTTTTTCTGGTGTTAAGCTATTCGTGATATTTTCACTCAACATTACGCGACTGCCGCATAAAACACTGTTTGCCACTCGTTCACTCAGGTGAGCTTTTACAAAACACCTGTGAGGAACGCAGTCGCCGTCAATAAATATAAGATAACTGGTTGCTGCCGACTTAATCGCTTCGTTTAGTATTTTATTCTTACGAAATCCTGAATCCTCTTGCCAAATGTGTCTAACATGAAACTTCGAAGTTAAACGGTAATTGTTTATAAAATCTTTCATCTCTTGACCGGAACCATCGTCAGCAATAATGATTTCGAAATTTTCCCACGTTTGACGAGCAACCGCCGCAAGAGCTAGTTCTAAATAATTTACTTTGTTGTAAACCGAAATTATTAACGTTGCCTGGTCTTGCATAATTACTTCACAACAAAATTGATCAATTTGTTTTTAACAAATATCGTTTTCACAATCTGCTTACCTTCTAAATATTTTTGGGCTGACTCGTTATCGAAAACCATCTTCTTCACCGATTCTTCGTCGGTATTTACGGGAATATAGAACCGCGCGCGGATTTTTCCGCTCACCTGCACCACCATCTCGATAGCGGTCTCTTTGGTTTTTTCTTCGTTATACTTGGGCCAATCTTCAAAAGCGAGTGTTTTACTGTTTCCCAACTTTTGCCAGATTTCTTCCGCGATGTGAGGCGCAAAAGGAGACAGTAACTTAATAAAAATTTCAAGCGCCATTTTTGGTTTTTCAATTAAACCTGAAAACTCGTTTACAAATATCATCATTTGTGAAATGGCTGTGTTAAAATTCAAAGTCTCTATATCGTTACCTACTTTTTTAATTGTTTGATGAAGAATTCGTTCTTGTCCATCAGTTAGCGGGATATCTTTGATCGATTTACTTAAAGAACCGTCTTCCTCTACAAACATCCGCCAAACACGATTTAAAAACCTATAAACTCCCTCTACTCCTTTTGTTGACCAAGGTTTTGCGTCTTCGAGTGGTCCCATAAACATCTCAAAAAGTCGAAGAGAATCGGCACCATAGCTTCTCACTACGTCATCCGGGTTTACTACATTACCCATAGATTTTGACATCTTCTGACCATTCTCACCTAATATTAAGCCCTGATTTACGAGGCGATTAAACGGTTCTTTTGTAGACACATACCCTAAATCGTAGAGAACTTTGTGCCAGAATCGAGAATAGAGCAAGTGGAGCACAGCGTGCTCTGCTCCGCCGACGTATAAATCGACAGGCATCCAGTATTTTATTTTTTCCTTTGAGCAAACCTCCGAATCATTTTTGGGATCAATATATCTCAAGTAA
This sequence comes from Bacteroidota bacterium, assembly GCA_018830765.1. Lineage (GTDB taxonomy): Bacteria > Bacteroidota > Ignavibacteria > UBA10030 > BY39 > JAHJRJ01. Next base: position 2,438 of record JAHJRJ010000269.1, read on the forward strand.
TACCAGCACGAACCAGCCCATTGTGGCATTGTGTGTGTCTCGCGGCGATAACGCTTTCCTGTTTTCGGATCAACGTAATTTAACCAGGCTTCAATCGTTGCGAGCGGTGATTCTCCCGTACCGCCCGGTTTATATGATTGTACATCTGGCAGAACAACCGGTAACTCTTCTTCGGATAACGCTATCACGGTTCCATCCTCGTCATAAACGAGCGGGAAAGGTTCACCCCAATAACGTTGGCGCGAAAAAAGCCAGTCATGCAATTTATAATTTATCATCTGCCTGCCAATCTTTTTATCTTCTAACCAGCGGGTTATCTTTTCTTTTGCTTCCTTCGTCGGCAGTCCATTAATTGAGACTTCATCATTCGCCGAGTTGATTGCTGTTCCTTCTTGTTCATAAGCTTCTTTTGAAATATCGCCACCCGATACCACTTCTACAATTGGTAAGTTAAAAGTTTTGGCATATTCGTGATCCCGTTGGTCGTGACCCGGTACTGCCATGATTGCACCCGTACCGTAAGAAATCAGCACATAATCGGCAACCCAAATCGGTATTTCCTTTTTTGTTGCCGGATTAATTGCATAACCGCCTGTGAAAACACCAGTCTTCGTCTTTTCCAACGCTGTGCGGTCCAATTCACTCTTCAACTTGGCTTGATTTCGATATTCTTCTACATCCTCTATGTATTCAATCGTCGTAATTTTATCGACAAGCTTGTGTTCGGGTGCAAGCACCATGTAAGTTGCACCAAAAAGCGTATCAGGTCTGGTTGTGAAAACACGAATTGTATCCGGAACATCTTTCAGCGAAAATTCAATCTCTGCACCTTCCGATTTCCCAATCCAGTTTCGCTGCATTTCTTTGATACTGTGCGACCAATTGAGTTCATCGAGGTCTTCCAAGAGTCGGTCGGCATACTCCGTAATTCTTAGCATCCATTGGCGCATCAGTTTTCGTTCAACAGTATATCCCTTTTCGACCCATTCGTTGACTTCTTCATTCGCTAAAACTGTTCCTAATTCGGCGCACCAATTTACAGGCATCTCTGCCAAATAAGCCAAACGATGTTTTGAAACATATTCGAATTTCTTTCTTTCGGATAGTCCTTCCGGAATTGGAAGCTCTGAGATGTGTCGTGCTTTATTACTTTTCCTATCATACCACGAATTATAAATTTGCAAAAATATCCATTGTGTCCACTTATAATATTTCGGGTCGGTCGTATCTATTTCCCGAGACCAATCGTATGACAACCCCAACATTTTTATTTGTCGTTTAAAAGTTGAAATATTCTGTTGCGTAGTTATACGCGGGTGAATCCCCGTTTGCATCGCATAACGTTCAGCCGGTAATCCGAATGCATCCCAGCCCATCGGATGCAGAACGTTGAAGCCGTTCATCCTTTTGTACCGCGTGATGATATCTGTAGCGGTATAGCCTTCAGGATGACCGAC
>JAHJRJ010000270.1 GCA_018830765.1 Bacteroidota bacterium
CGGTTTTTTAGCTTTATTCATCGCGGGTTTTACGCCGATACCTTACAAAGTTTTTACAATTGCTGCAGGTTTCCAGCAAACAATTGATTTATGGACGCTTACAATCGGGTCGCTTATCGGCAGAGCTTCACGATTTTTTCTTGTAGGTGGGCTGCTATATTATTTCGGACCGCAATTTAAAATATTTTTAGATAAATATTTCGACAAGCTGTCGCTCACTTTTGTGGCGCTTCTGATTTTAGGATTTATAACCATTAAATGGATTTTATGAAGCCAGAGGAAAAAAAACCACAAAGGCCACACCCGCCTGACCGCTTATAGATCTATAAAATTGGCGGGCAGGAAGAATGCACAAGGAACTCGAAGTATTTTCTTTCCTTTGTGCACTTTGTGACTTCCTTGCCCCGTTAGATGTGAAACTATCTAACGGGGTAAATGTTCTTTGTGTTATCAAATATCAAGAAGGTCAACCCCGTTCTACCCCGATAAATCGGGGTCCTACGGGGTCAACCGAGATATCTTGTGCTTTACGTATCACCTGTATTTCTTGCAGAAGTTGACCCCGTAAAACGGGGTTGAGAATGATGAAACAATAACACTTTCGGATGAGCACCAATCTTTCGAATGGATGGATTATGAAGGAGCAATGAAGAGATTGAGTTGGCACAGCCAGAAGAAAAGCTTGCCCCGATTTTATCGGGGCTTGGGGAAAATATACAAATCTCGGTTAACCCAGATTTTGCATTAGAAAATATCAATAAACTCTAATTCAATATCTAATAACAAGTTAGAGTAATTACCAATTTACTTTTTCTATTGCAACGCAATACGAATATCGGTTTGTAAGTTATTACATAATAACGAGTTATCGAATTGACTAACTGGAACAACTTCTTTACTGCAAAATCTGGGTTAATCTTTTTGTTTTAATTCAACCCCGTTTTACGGGGTCAACCGTAGATTTTTCAGGTTCCTTAAAATATTCTGTTGAATTTTTTTTAAATTTAATAATATCATTGTACGAGGTCTCAAAGTTTTCCCTCATCACCTTAACAAACGCCGATATAAGATTGAGATGGTCAATAAGCGCAATAACAGGGTTTGAAAGAGCCAGTCCATCCTCAAAAGTTGTTCCTGGCATGATTCGATTTTCTATCCGCTTCAATTCGGATGTAATTATTGATAAACTATTCTGAATTGCTTTTTCGCACGCCTTTACATTCTCATAGTACTTTTGAATTTTGGATAGATGTCCATCCAATTTATTTTCAAGATAAATTCGTTTTTCTTTTTCTTTACTGAAAAGATACTGTTGATGCACACTTTTGATTATAGTAGGGAGGTATTCAATCTGCAGATGTTCTTTTCTGATGTAATCATAAGCACCCAATTTCATTGCTTCTACAGCAACTTGTTCGGAACCTGCCGCGGTAAGCATGATGATAGGCGTATCAATTTTTTGTTCATGCAACCATTGCAAAACATTAAGCCCTGAAACTCCTGCCATCTTGTAATCGAGAAGTATAACATCAAAACGGTTTTGGCTGATGAGCGCTATCGCTTCTTCCCCCGATTCGCAAAAATAAGTTACGTAGAGGTTGGTGGAATTTAGAAAATCACCTACAACTTTACGGAATGGTTCCTCGTCGTCGACGAGTAAGATTTTTAATAGATTGCTTTTATCCATGGTGCTTTTAACTTAATTTGTTATACATACAGGAATATTAAAAAAAAGGAGCCGAGATTTAAGTTACTCGGCTCCTATTAAAAAATAATTCGTTGCTACCGTAACATCTTAATATATAAATTTATACCAATATATGATATTTAAATATGATTGTCAAGAAATATTTTAATTATTTTTCTATTTATAATAATCTTAACTTTTTTTATCATTAGAGGGTGACCAATAAGTTCTTTGAGAGGGATGTAGAGCGAAATTCATTTCGCTTTTTGATGAAATTTAAGCGAACTAAAGTTCGCACTACAAGGGATCTTCCACTTTTTGGTCA
>JAHJRJ010000271.1 GCA_018830765.1 Bacteroidota bacterium
CTTATGTGTGGCTTTTTTTATTAAAATTTGTTAAATTATTGGCGGATTTTATACATCAATAGCAACACGAATGAGAGGGAAATACTACTCAAGTCCCGAAATCAGTTCTTACATTCTAAAACAAAAACATATTCAGAAAATATAAAATTAAACGAGGAATTTATGTCAGAATACGTCAAAAATTTATTAGTACAAGTTAAAACAAAAAACCCTGGGGAAACAGAATTTCATTAAGCAGTTGAAGAAGTTTTTGAGTCACTATCTATCGTCTTACAACAACATCCCGAATACGAGAAAGCAAAAATATTAGAGCGAATGGTTGAACCCGAACGAGTCATCATGTTCAGAGTTCCTTGGATGGATGACAAAAAAGTTATTTAAAGACAGGTAATAACTTTGATAAAATGTCGAAAAATTAAGAATCTAAAGCAAGATAAATTTAAATTATTGGAGATTTGAAATTTTTAATTTCCTTTTGTATTATATATTAATGATAATTGAATATCAATTATCTTAGTTCATATAAAATTTTAAGGATAGAAAGTTTAAAAACTGTATCGAGCATAATATCGGCCCACATTAAGAGATACAGGATTTTACATATAAATTTATTAAAAATTTTTACTTTCTTTTTATCAACGCCATCAGTATCTATGAATACATATTGTTCTTATTCTTAAATTTATTTTTTGTCTAGCAAATACTTATTAGTGCTACGTTGAAGTAAAATTATTTTAATAAATATTCAAACTGCAGAAATTATAAAACGGAGATTGATATGACTAAAGAAGAAGCATTCGTCGATGAACGGGTTAAAGTTCATGGACGTTTCCTAATTCCAATATTACAGGATATTCAGAAAACATATAATTACTTGCCTGAAGAAATAATCAGGGTGGTGGCTGATAAATTAGAGATGCCGTGTAGGGATGTATATGGGGTAGCAACTTTCTATCGTTCATTTAGTTTTGTTCCAAAGGGAAAGCATGTTTTGACTGTATGCGTAGGAACAGCGTGCCATGTTAGAGGAAGCACAAGAATGGCAGATGCTTTATCCAGAGAATTAAATATACTCCCCGGTGAAACCACCGAAGACAAAAATTTTTCGCTCGAAACAGTCAACTGTCTTGGATGTTGTGCTATTGGTCCAATTGTAGTTGCAGACGGTGAATACCATGGAGAAATGACTACACAAAAAGCTATAAAAATCGTAAAAGATAAAGAAAAGGGCACGAATGAATAAAGTACAATCATTTGATGAACTTACTGGGCTACGAAATAAAGTAATAAAAAATATAGATCCCAATAAAAAAGTAATTTCTATTTCTGCCGGGACATGTGGACAAGCAAGAGGTTCAAATAAATTAATTGAAGCTTTCCAAAAAGCCTTAGTGGGAAATGAGAATAAAATTACACTAAAAATAACTGGCTGCCATGGATTTTGTGCTGCCGAACCGAATGTCATTATTTATCCGCAAGGTATATTCTATCAAAATCTCAAACCAGGAGATACAGCAAAAATAATCGACGGTGTACTACAAAACAAAATTATCGAAGATTTTCTATTTAGGAGTAATGGCGATAAGTTCCCTGAGATGAAAGATATACCGTTTTACAAGCATCAAATGTTAACCGTACTCCTGGCTAATTCTTTCATTGACCCCACGAGTATTGATGATTATTTATCAGTTAGTGGTTATAGTTCTATTGAGAGTGCTTTGAAAGCGACGACAGTAGAAATCATAGAAAAAATAAAACGATCTGGTTTGCGTGGTCGGGGTGGGGCAGGATTTCCAACCGGCAAAAAATGGGAAAACACGAGAAACCAAAAGAGTGAAATCAAATATATAATTTGCAATGCTGATGAAGGCGACCCGGGTGCATATATGGATAGAAGTTTATTGGAAGGTAATCCGCACTCTGTAATAGAAGGGATGATTATCGGTGCCTATGCAATCGGTGCAAACGAAGGATGGATTTATGTTCGTAACGAATATCCGCTTGCTGTTAAGAATGTTACGAATGCAATGAACCAGGCACGCTCACTAGGTCTGCTCGGGAAAAATATTCTTGGCTCAGGTTTCGATTTTGATATACGCATTGTTAAAGGTGCTGGTGCTTTTGTTTGCGGTGAAGAAACAGCACTTATTCATTCTATCGAAAGTATGAGAGGAGTTCCTCGTCAGCGACCGCCTTTCCCGTCCGAAAAAGGTTTGTTCGGGAAACCAACCAATATTAATAATGTAGAAACTTGGGCTAATGTTACTAAAATTATCGAAAAAGGAGAAGATTGGTTTTCGAGTGTCGGTACAAAAACGAGCAAAGGAACAAAAATTTTCTCCATAGTCGGAAAAGTTAAAAATACGGGATTAATTGAAGTCCCGATGGGCATTACTTTACGAAATGTTATTTATGATATTGGTGGCGGAGGATTAGATGGTAAGAAAATAAAGGCTGTTCAAACTGGTGGTCCGTCAGGCGGTTGTATACCGTCAAATCTATTTAACTTACCTGTGGATTACGAATCACTTTCCGAAGCAGGTTCTATAATGGGTTCTGGTGGTATGATCGTAATGGATGAAGACACCTGTATGGTAGATGTTGCTAAATATTTCACAAATTTCTTACAGGATGAATCGTGTGGCAAATGTGTTCCATGTCGTGAAGGCACACAGCGAATGTATGAAATCCTTAAAGATATTACCGAAGGTAAAGGAACACAAGAGCAATTAGAAACCCTCGTGCAGCTTGGTAACGTAATCAAATCTACATCAATGTGCGGTTTAGGACAAACGGCAGCTAATCCGGTTTTAGGGACAATCCGTTACTTCCGTGATGAATACAATGACCACATAAATAAGAAGAAATGTTCCGCTGCTGTTTGTAAAGAAATTGTATCTTCTCCATGTCAACACACATGCCCTATCGATACGGAAGCTTCCACATATATAGCTCTAATAGCACACGGTAGGTTTGATGAAGCTCTAGAAGTAATTAAAAAAGATAATCCTCTTGCTTCTGTACTTGCGCGAGTTTGTAATCATCCTTGTGAATCGAAATGTAGGGCAAGCGAAACCGATGAACCGATTACTATTAGAAACCTCAAAAGATTTGTTACTGATTACGGTTTGAAGAACAATCTTAAGCGCAAAGTAGAACCTGTACCCAAAAACAAATTGGGTAAAATTGCAATAATTGGATCCGGACCAGCTGGGCTGACGTGCAGTTTTTATCTTGCTCAAAATGGTTACGAAGTAACTGTATTTGAAAAACAACCGGTTATAGGTGGGATGCTTGCTGTTGGAGTTCCTGAGTTCAGACTACCTCGTGAAATTTTGAAGACAGACCTTGAATATATTAAAAGTGCAGGAGTGGGTTTTATAACCAATAAGTCACTTGGAAAAGATTTTACGACAGATGGTTTGTTTAAACAGGGTTATAAAGCTATCTTTATCGCAACAGGTACGCATAAATCCTTAAAATTAAACGTGCCGGGCGAAGAAGCAGAGGGAGTTCTTTACGGTATGGATGTTTTAACCATCATGAATTTAGGTAAAGAAGTTAAGATTGGTAAGCGTGTCGGAGTTATCGGCGGTGGCAATTCTGCTATTGATGCAGCTAGAACCATACTGCGTTCGGGTAAATCCGACTCTGTTACAATCTTTTATCGTAGAACAATTGCTGAAATGCCTGCCTTCGAAGAGGAAGTTATTGCTTCGCTTGAAGAAGGAATAAAAATAGAATACCTCACCGCCCCGAAGAAAATCATCAGTGAGAATGGTAAAATAAAAGCTTGCGAATTCATTCGTATGAAATTAGGTGATATGGACGAATCCGGCAGAAGAACGCCGATTGAAATCAAGGGTTCAGAATTTATAGAAAATTTAGACACACTGGTGATTTCAATAAGCGAACAACCAGATATATCTTACATTAGTTCAGAATCAAATCTAGCATTAACTAAAAAAGGAACACTTGATGTCGATTCGGAAACATTAGCTACAAATGTTCCTGGTATTTTCGCGGGGGGTGATATTGTCTCAGGTCCTAATACTGTGGTGGATGCGGTCGCTGCAGGAAAAATTGCTGCCGATTCGATTGATAAATATTTGAGAGGAGAAGAAATGAAGCGCGAATATAAAATAACAAGACCGTCTAGATATATCACACCGATTGAATTTTCAGACAAAGAGCTTGAAGAATTACTTACAGCAAAAAGAGCAGTCATGAATTACTTAACTCCCGAAGAACGGAAACATAATTTAAAAGAAGTGGAGTTGGGATTGACTGAAGAGCAAGCAGTTAAGGAAGCTAGAAGATGTCTCAGGTGTGACCTTGAAACTGAAAATGGCCGTGCATTTATTAATGAAACTAAACAAAAAACCTTAGTGACGGAGACACAAAATGCCTGATATTAAAATTGATGGAATTTTAATTGATGCTCCAAGAGATTGGACAATACTCGATGCTGCCAGGTTTTTAGGATTAGAAATTCCAACACTCTGTCATCACGACGGACTATCGGAATGGGGTGGTTGCCGACTGTGCATCGTAGAAATTGGAGACAAATTAAATCCAATAATAGTAACTTCTTGTACCTACCCGGTTCAGGAAGGTTTGGTGGTCCGGACTGCAACTAAAAAAATTATAGAAACCCGTAAGGTAATACTCGAACTTCTTATTGCCCAATGTCCAACTTCCAAAACACTACAGGACTTGGCGGCGAAGATGGGTTTAACCCGTGTTCGATTCAAACCAAAGTGGGAGGATTGCATTTATTGCGGACTCTGCGTCCGTATGTGTGAAGAACAGATGATGGCATCTGCGATAGGTTTTGTTGATAGAGGAAATAAGTTACGCATAAATACACCTTTCAATAAGACATCGGAAATCTGCCGTAGATGCGGTGGATGTATTTATATCTGTCCGGTATGTATGGCAAGATGTGAAGGCGTTAAACCTGAAGATGTAATTTGCGGGAGATGTCAAAATTCTTTACAACCCACGTGTATAGAGTTCTATGATAATTACACATGCTGGGAAGGTTTAAAAGGCGATTGCGGCACTTGTGTTAAAGAAAAAACAGAAATAAAATAAAGGAGAATAAAAATGAGTTTTACAAAAATCAATGCAACAGCTTCAACATTAACAAAAAATAGAACTGAAGGTTCTATAGTTCCGATTAGTGGAATGTGCGTTACCTGTGTAGATGGATGTATTGGAATGTGTGAAATTGGTAAATCTGCATACCGAGGAGTAGAAACTATATATCCACAACCATTCGGTATTATCAGTTCTGCAAGTGAAAAGAACTATCCTGTAGATCTTTCACACTTTACAATATTAGGTTCTTGTGTCGGCGCACACGGCATCGCTGCTGATCCAGATAAGGCAATCTTTACAAACGTAAATTTAGAACAAAGCATCGGACACGACAAAGGTATAAAATTAAAATTACCATTTGTGATTCCGGGATTAGGTTCAACCGCTATTGCAAAAAACAACTGGGAAGGGCTCGCTATTGGTGCGGCAATTTCAGGAATGATTGTTACAATAGGTGAAAATATTTGTGGGATGGATCCCAAGAGCGAAATGAAAAATGGACGAATTTTTCGTTCACCCGAAATGGAAAAGCGAGTGAACCTATTTAAAAACTGGCAGCAAGATGGTTATGGAACGATTGTCGTTCAAACAAACGTTGAAGATACTCGTATTGGAGTACATGAATATGTGATAGAAAAACTTGGGGTTCAAGTGGCTGAACTAAAATGGGGACAAGGGGCAAAAGATATTGGTGGTGAAGTAAAGATTAAAGACTTAAAACACGCTCAGATGCTTAAGGATAGAGGGTATATAGTTTTACCCGATCCATATGACCCAGATATAATTAAGGCATTCGAACAACGTATATTTCATGAATTCGAGCGTCATTCTCGCATAGGAATGGTAGAAATGGAAAGTTTTATTAAACGAGCCGAAGAGCTGCGTAAAGCAGGCGCAAAATATGTATTTCTAAAAACTGGCGCATATAGACCACGCGATCTTGCATTAGCAGTTAAATGTGCTTCAGAGGCAAAGATAGATCTCCTAACAGTCGATGGTGCCGGTGGTGGAACTGCTATGAGTCCATGGCGTATGATGTGCGAGTGGGGTGTTCCCGGCGTTGAATTGTGGTCTCTACTTTATCAATATTTGGAAAAGATGAATAAAAAAGGAAAACATATTCCCGATGTTGCATTGGCCGGTGGATTTATTCTTGAAGATCAAATCTTCAAGGGATTCGCTTTAGGTGCACCGTACGTGAAGTTAATTGGAATGGCGAGAGGACCACTTGCTGCTGCTATGGTTGGTAAAAATATCGGTAAGAGAATTGAAGAAGAATCTATTCCTGTGTACGTTGAGAGATTTGGTAATTCGATTGAAGAAATATTTATTACAGCGCCAGAACTTAAACGTAAGTATGGTGAAGATTTCGAAAAATTACCACCCGGTGCTATTGGACTCTATACGTATATGAAAAGAATTGAACAAGGTCTAAAGCAATTAATGTGTGGTTCTCGAAAATTTGCACTCAAATATTTTACACGAGACGATATTGCTGCATTAACTCAAGAGGCAGCAAATATAAGCGGAATTCCGTATATTATGGACGCCGATAGAGAAGAGGCTGAGAAACTGTTAAATTAAAAACCCTTCCCTTGACGGTAAAAGTGAAGTCACTAAAAAACAGAAACGAATAAAAATATAAAAGGAGCAAAAATGGCAGATTTTTCGGTTGCTGAAATGGCAAGAAAGCAAATTGAAACTGCAGCAGATGTAATGAACCTTCCACAATGGATCAGAGAGATGTTGATGTGTCCAAAACGAGTACTTAAAGTAACAATTCCAGTTCAAATGGATGACGGCACTCTCAAGTGTTTTACAGGATATAGATGTCAATACAATGATAGTCGTGGACCAACAAAGGGTGGTGTGCGTTATCATCCTGGTGTTACAGAAGATGAAGTAGTCGCACTTGCTTGCTGGATGACTTGGAAATGTTCACTGGTCGATTTACCGTATGGTGGAGCGAAGGGTGGAGTTATTTGTGATCCTAATAAATTA
>JAHJRJ010000272.1 GCA_018830765.1 Bacteroidota bacterium
TACATTCGACGATTACCTTGATAAATTAGCATTCGAGGGTTTACAAAAGAAATACAAAACGGTTACGGCAGAAATTGAACAACGCTTGAAGCACGAATTATCGGTCATCAAGGAAATGAAATATTCCGGCTATTTCCTGGTCGTTCAAGATTTTATTAATGAAGCAAGAAGAATGGGAGTATTGGTTGGTCCAGGACGAGGAAGCGCAGCAGGCAGTTTAGTGTCGTACGCACTCGGAATAATAGGTATTGACCCGTTGAAATACGACTTGCTCTTCGAAAGATTTCTGAACCCCGACCGCGTAAGCATGCCTGATATAGACGTTGACTTTGCCGACGATAAACGCGACTTGGTTATAAAGTATGTTAAAGATAAATATGGCGAAAAGGCAGTTGCACAGATCATCACATTCGGTACGCTGTCATCTAAAGCTGTGTTGAAAGACGTCGGAAGAGTTCTCGGTATCGAGTTGAGCTTGATAGAATCCATCACGAAACTGATCCCTTCAATTCAAGGAAAGGTTTTGGATTTAGATGAAGCGCTGACAACAGTTCCTGACCTGAAGTGGGTGAAAGAAAGTAAAGACCCGAAGATAAAGGAGTTAATCGAAATATCACTCGTGCTTCAAGGAATGAATCGTAACGCCTCTATGCACGCATCGGGTGTAGTTATAGCGCCGGGTGACATCTCGGATTATGTACCACTTTATGCAACACCGCAATCCCAACCGATGACGCAGTTCTATATGAACGATTTGGAAAGCGTTGGACTGCTGAAGATGGATTTTTTAGGATTACGCACTCTTACAATCATCGATAACGCACTTAAATTAATTAGAGACAATCACGGCGTTGAGATTGACATGAATTCGATTCCGGAGGATGACCAAAAAGTTTTTGAACTCTTCCAAAAGGGAAACACAACCGGAATCTTTCAGTTTGAATCGACGGGTATGCAGGAATCGCTGCGAAAGTTAAAGCCGTCATCTATCAACGAGCTTGTCGCTATGAATGCCTTGTATCGTCCGGGTCCGATGGAGATGATAGACAATTTTATAAAGCAAAAGCAAGGCGTTCAAAAAATTCAATATCTTCATCCTAAGCTTGAACCGATATTGAAAGAAACATACGGTGTTATTGTCTATCAAGAGCAAGTGATGAAAATTACGAGTGAAATTGCCGGTTTTACACTTGCCAAAGCAGATATAATGCGCCGGGCTATGGGAAAAAAAGACAAAGATTTGATGGCGAAGCAGAAGGATGAATTTATAGACGGTGCCGTAAAGAAAGGTTTTACTAAAAAAATAGCTGGCGATATTTTCGATATGGTTGAAAAATTTGCTTCTTATGGATTCAACAAATCTCACAGCGTTGCATACGCTGTTATTGCTTATAAAACCGCCTATTTAAAAACATATTATCCTGCCGAGTATTTATCGGCAATGATGTCGGCAGAAATCGGCGATACCGACTACATCGTTCAGTTGATAGAGGACGCTCGAAGACTTGGAATAAAAGTACTTCCCCCAGACGTTAATGAGAGTGCAGTCAATTTTACAGTTACTAAAAACGGAATTCGGTTCGGACTAAGCGCAATTAAGAACGTCGGTGTCGGTGCAGTTGAAAATATTATCAAAGCAAGAAAAAATAAAAATTTTACAAACATATTTGATTTTTGCAGTCGTGTTGATTTACGATCGGTCAACAAAAAAACCTTAGAGGGTTTGACTATGGCTGGTGCATTAGATTCATTCACCGGACATCGTGCGCAAATATTCGAGACGATTGAAAAAGCTATCCAATTCGGGCAGAAGCAACAGAGCTACGAATCGAGGGGACAATCTACACTTTTCGCAACGGATAGAGTTAAAGAGACGGCTATTGAATATCCTGCTTTACCCGAAGTCGAGCCTTGGAGCGAGATAGATAAGTTAACAAACGAGAAAAAAGTTTTGGGTTTTTACGTGTCCGGACATCCGTTGAGTAAATACGAATTAGAAGCAACCGCTTTTTCTACTGTAAACTTTAATGAAAGTATCGACGTAAGGAACAGTACACCAATAAAAGCTTGCGGAATTATTTCAGCTATCAAAAAGACAGTCGACCGAAACGGCAAAATGATGGCATTTGTTACTCTGGAAAATTTCTCGGGTAAAGGAGAAGTGATTGTCTTTTCAAAAATATATGAAAAGGTTGCACCTCTGCTTCAACTTGATGCGATATTGATGGTAATCGGAAGAGCCGATACAGCCGGCGACCGTATTAAGATATTAGCGGATGAATTCATTCCAATCGAACAGGCAAGAGAAAGATTCACGAAAACCGTCATCATCTCGATAGATGCGAACAAAGCGGAAAAAAACGTTGTCGATAAACTCCAGAAGATTTTAGAAAAA
>JAHJRJ010000050.1 GCA_018830765.1 Bacteroidota bacterium
AAGATATAACTCTCCGTGTATCTCCGTGTCTAAGACTCAGCTTTGACCTCAGTGTTCTCCGTGTTAAAATAGATAAGACATAACCCTTAGCGAGCTTTGCGCCCTTCGCGTGAAATTAATCCAGCTCGGACTAAAAGAACAAGCTCCAAATCACTCGCATCAGCGTGATAGGTTGACTAAAAAGTAAAGAAATAGATTGTAGCACGAAATTTATTTTGTCAAAATGAATGAAATAAGCGAACTAAAGTTCGCGCTACATCATAAAATCGGATTTCTTAGTCACCCCCGAACGCTGGCGCTATGTGTAAAAAAATAATTCATCATTCACTATTTATGGTGATGCAAATTTTTTTCGAAAATCTTTTACCGCTCTTTGATGGTCGAAATAACTTTTTGAAAAAGTATGCCCCCCGTTTCCGGTAGCAACAAAGTAAAGGTAAGGATGATGTGCAGGATACAAAGCGGCAATGATTGCTTCTCTCCCGGGATTATTAACGGGACCTGGGGGTAAACCTAAATACTTGTATGTGTTATACGGCGAATCTATTTTTAAATCGCTATATCTCAAACGCCTCGGTCCATCCTGTAAAACATATTGTATTGTCGGATCTGCCTGAAGAAGCATTTTCCTCCTCAACCGGTTATAATACACACCTGCAATAATCGGCCTTTCAGCCGGAACGTCGGTCTCACCTTCCACAATGGAAGCCATCGTGATTACATCATTCATCGAAAGCCCGAGAGATTTTGCCCAACTCTGCAGAGTGTCGTTATATACTTTCCAAAATCCTTCTACTAACCTCGTAACGATTTCTTCCTCATCCGTTTGCCAAAAATAATGAAACGTATTCGGCATTAAATATCCTTCTAAAGAGGAAGTCGGTACACCTAACTTATTGGCAAAATCTTTATCAAAGACCAGATTAACAAATGAAGACGAATCGATTCCTAATTCCCTTGCAAATATTTTAGCTTGCTCAACAGCTTTGATGCCTTCTCTGATTGTTACGGTAATCAACAGAGCAGATTTACCTTCTTTTAAATCTTTTAATATATCAAGGTTCGACATTCCTCGAACGAATAAATATTTACCAATACGTATATTCTTTTCCAAGTTTAAAAATTTTCCAGCGAGGATAAAAAAGAATTTGCTCCGGATGACTCCTGCAGACTTCAGGGAGTCTGCCACTTGATTATAATTCATACCTTTCGAAACAACAACTATCCTCTCTCTTTCAAAGTTCGAAGTTGCAAAAAACGAATAATACACGGTAATCGTAATTACAAACAGGATAATAAAAACGATGAATCCTAAATATGTTTTTAATTTAATTCTTTTCTTCATAATCTAAATATTATATTCCCGGTAATCGGTAAATTTGCCACAGCGTTCAAATTGTAATCAGATGTAATTCCTTCCTTCAGCAATAGCCATCCAACGAGCGCAATCATAGCACCGTTATCAGTACAATAATCCAACTCAGGAAAAAATACTTTTATCGCTTTTTCTTCTGCATTCTTGTAAAGTTTCTTTCGAAGCTCGGAGTTTGCAGACACACCGCCGGATACGGTAACGTAATCGACTTTATACTTTTCGACTGCTTTAATTGTTTTTCCTACTAACACATCGGCGACCGCCGCCTGAAAACTTGCACAAACATCCGATAGCTTTTGTCCTTCAATTTTATTTCCGCTATCAGTAATTGGATAATAACCCCTGTCTTTTAACCAATACAATACCGATGTTTTTAGTCCGCTGAAACTAAAATTAAAACTGTCTTCATCCAAAAACGACCGGGGAAATTTTACGAATTTAGGATTTCCGGTTTGCGCAAGCTTGTCTATTTGTGGACCACCGGGAAAACCGAGTCCCAACATTTTTGCCACCTTGTCGTACGCTTCGCCCGCCGCATCGTCAAGAGTTTCACCCAAAAAATCATACTCGAAAGGTTTTTTCACATACACAAGTTGTGTGTGTCCGCCCGACACAATCAGACAAATAAAAGGATATTGAGGTTTTTCTTTGCCTAAAAAGTTAGAATACAGATGCGCCTCAATATGATTAACCCCCACAAATGGTACCTTCATCTTGTAAGCAAATGCTTTTGCAAAATTTAAACCGACTAACAATGCACCAGCAAGTCCGGGACCATAAGTCACGGCTACTCCGTCAATCTGTTCTTTTGTTATTCCCGCAGAATTTATTGCTTCGTCAACAACCGGTACAATTAGTCTTTGATGAGCGCGTGAAGCCAACTCGGGAACAACGCCCCCATACTTGTGATGTACCAATTGAGACGATATTATATTCGATTTTACTTCACCATCAATTAAAATTGCTGCCGAAGTTTCATCACACGAAGTTTCTATTCCTAATACTATCATAGCGTTCTTAATAAAGAAAATTTTTTTAAAACTTGCAACCTTTGGTTAATTTTTCTATCTTTGTGCCAATTAAAACCTAAAAACAAGGTAACTACTTAGCAGCAAAAATAAAACGCCACAGATTCACAGATTAAACTTATGAAATATTCAGAAAAGGAATACCCGTTACAAAAAGAAAGTTATCAAATTATTGGGATATGTATGGAAGTTCACCGTATTTTGGGAAAAGGTTTATTGGAAATAGTTTATAAAGACGCTATTGAATATGAATTTAATAAGAAAGAAATTCCATATGAACGTGAGAAAAAATATGAAGTTGAATACAAAGGACTAATTCTTCCTCATTATTTCTTCGCTGATTTTGTGGTGTTTGATAAAATAATATTGGAAGTAAAAGCACAGAAAGGAATAGTTGATGAACATTACAGTTGGGTAATAAATTATTTAGCAATATCTAAATGTCCGTTAGGGCTAATAGTAAACTTTGGTGAAAATTCATTAATTACAAAAAGAGTGATTTTATAATCTGTGAATCTGTGGCAAATTTGACAGTTCATCACCTGAAACATCTAACATACAGAGTTGAATAGTTACCTGCTGAGTAGTTACAAAACAAGAATTAAATAAAGAGGAAATATGAAAAAATTACTATTAATACTCCTGTTTCTAATATCTTCTACAGTTTTCACACAAGATAAAGGTTTCGGACTTGGAGTAATTTTAGGCGAACCTACGGGTATCAGTTTTAAAGGATGGACATCTAAAACTAATGCCATTGACGGTGGAATGGCTTGGTCGTTTACCAAATCGACTGCTCTTCATCTCCATGCAGATTACTTATGGCATTCATTCGACGTCATTGAGTCGGAAGAAAATATCCCGTTGTACTATGGAGTCGGTGCAAGAGTGAAATTCGGCAACAAAGACAATAATAGACTTGGAGTAAGAGGTATCATAGGACTTAATTATTTGATGAGAAAAGTTCCGGTTGACTTCTTTATTGAGATTGCACCCATATTAGACTTGATACAGTCAACCGAATTTAGTATGAATGGAGGAATCGGAGTGAGGTATTTTTTTAGATAACCGGTTACTGATTTGTGTCGCCGTTTCTTATGCCAAAAGCAGAATTTCCAACCTACGGTTGCCGTAGGCAATAATGAATATTGAATGTTGAATGATGAAGTTTAAAAAGATAACCGCAAAGACAACCTTAGTTAATCAAGAAGCCATTATTTCCTTAACGATTATATTTATCCCTTTTTGAAATAGCATCGGATCACTCAACAGGCTTACGACTATAAAGCCATCTCTATCGAAATCGTAGAAGTAACCCGGTTGAACGACTACTCCGTGGTTTGTTAAAAAATATTCCACCCATTCTTCATCGCTTTTTGTTTGTGGTATTTTCAATATTGCATTCCATCCACCCTCCACGTTCAAAACTTTTACGGGTGAGTCGTTTCGAGTTCTATCTATCAGAAACTCAAAATTAATTTTTACCCTGTCGCGAATCTCCCTGTTCAACTTTTCTCGCAAATCAAACCAACTTTGAGCGGCATTTTGAATCGGTGTACTCACAGAAAGATAACTATCTGTAATTACTTCGAGTCGTGATGATGCCTCGCGCCAGACTTCCTCTTCCCCGCTTACGACTATCCAAGCTAATTTCATCTGTGGTAATCCGAGTATTTTCGAAATACCGCTGACCGAAAATGTAAGAACATCTTTTTTATCCGCGAAACTGTTTACCCGTGAATCATCT
>JAHJRJ010000273.1 GCA_018830765.1 Bacteroidota bacterium
ACTTTGACTGCATCGGCGCCCGCTTGAATTAATTCCTTTGTCGCTTCCTTAGTACCCACATTACCGGCAATGATTTCCGTTCCGGGAAATTTTTTCTTCAAGCGTTTTGTCATTTCAATCACGCCGCGCGAATGTCCGTGTGCTGTATCGATAACTACAACATCCACACCGGTACTTATTAATGCTGTGGCTCGTTCGAGTGTATCAGACGCTACACCTATCGCAGCACCCACTCGCAACCTACCGTGTTCGTCTTTACAGGCAAACGGATACTTTTTCTTTTTCTGAATATCTTTTACAGTTATTAGCCCTTTTAATCTGCCCTTATTATCTATTACAGGAAGTTTTTCAATTTTAAATCTCTGAAGAATTTTTTCTGCTTGTTCCAACGTCGTACCGACAGAAGCTGTGATGATTTTTTTCGTCATCACGTCTGAAATCGGCAAGTTTAATTTCAACTCAAATCTTAAATCGCGGTTTGTTACAATTCCGATCAAGTAACCTTCATCATTCACAATGGGGATACCGGAGATTTTATATTTTGCCATCAAAGCGAGCGCATCTCCTACCGTACCGTTTACACGCATTGTGATCGGTTGTTGTATCATTCCGCTTTCAGATCGTTTGACTAAATCAACTTGAGCCGCCTGCTGTTCAATAGACATATTCTTGTGTAGTATGCCTATACCGCCTTCGCGTGCAATCGCAATTGCAAAGTCTGATTCGGTCACCGTGTCCATTGCCGCTGAGACTATCGGGATGTTGAGGTTTAAGTTGCGAGTCAACTTCGTTGTGACATCAACATCACGCGGAAGAACGCTTGATTTACGTGGAACCAGAAGGACATCGTCGAAAGTTAGAGCTTCATTGAGTACTTTAGATGTAGGAAGTTTTATTTTAGGCATCTCCAATCCTTATATCATCGTTTAGATAAAT
The DNA here is from genome assembly GCA_018830765.1 of Bacteroidota bacterium. Lineage (GTDB taxonomy): Bacteria > Bacteroidota > Ignavibacteria > UBA10030 > BY39 > JAHJRJ01. The sequence continues at coordinate 937 of JAHJRJ010000273.1, forward strand.
TCGAAACAAATTCAAATTTTAAATTTTCAAAACACTTTAAGTTTAAAGATTTTGTATTTTGATATTGTTTCGGATTTCGTGTTTTGTGCTTCGTATTTTTTTTTGACAAAATTAGAATATCATCTGTTATTCAAAAGCTGACATACCTGTTATATCTTCACCAACGATAAGTGTATGCATCTCGTGCGTTCCTTCATAAGTCTTCACCGATTCTAAATTTGCTGTATGTCGCATTATCGGATATTCGTTTAAGATTCCATTAGCTCCAAGTATCTCGCGAGCGATTCGCCCAATTTCTAACGCATGATAAACGTTGTTGCGTTTTGCCATTGAGACTTGTTGAAATCGTGAAACGCCTTTATCTTTTAATCTGCCGAGTTGCAGCGTCAAAAATTGCATTTTAGTAATTTCAGTCAGCATATGAGTTAATTTTTCCTGAGTAATTTGGAACCCTGCAATCGGTTTCCCGAATTGTATTCTCGAAAGAGCATAATTAAGAGCTGTGTCGTAACATCCCATTGCCGCACCGATTGCACCCCAAGCAATTCCATAACGAGCTTGATTCAAACACATCAGTGGCGACTTCAAGCCTGAAGTGTTCGGGAAAATATTTTCCTTCGGTATTTTACAATCTTCAAATATCAATTCAGAAGTCACTGATGCGCGAAGTGAATGTTTGCCTTTCATCTCGGGAACTGTGTATCCTTTAGTGCCTTTCTCTACAAGGAAGCCGTGGACGACACCGTTCAATTTCGCCCAAACGACAGCCACATCTGCAATCGTCCCGTTAGTAATCCACATTTTCGCTCCGTTGAGTAAATAATGGTCGTTTAAGTCTTCAGCTTTAGTTATCATTCCGCCCGGATTTGATCCAAAGTCCGGCTCTGTTAAACCGAAGCAACCGATCTTTTCTCCGCGAGCTAACAGTGGCAGCCAATAATCCTTCTGTGCTTCTGAACCGAACGTGTAAATCGGATACATTACAAGCGAACTTTGCACCGATGCAAAACTTCGAACTCCGCTGTCGCCCCGTTCAAGCTCTTGCATCACTAAACCGTATGCTACATTATTCATCTCGGCGCATCCATATTTTGCCAGAAGTGTCGCACCAAACATACCCATTTCTGCCATCTGGGGAACGAGTTCCATCGGGAATGTTCCCTTCATATAATGGTCTTCTATAATTGGAACAATATTTTCTTCCGTGAATTCACGAACAGTTTCTCTAATCAAAATTTCTTCTTCGGTAAGAAGAGAATCGAAATTGTAATAATCAACACTTTTAAATTTTGGCATAATTCCTATATATTTTGCATAAAATTACTAAATATTTGAGAGAAAGGCAAGGTATTGAAATATCTTGTTCGTTGAGCGAGTAGAAAGATGCTCTGTGTTCTTTCATTTTTCCAATCGTCTCAAAACTTATAATCCAACTGGATTCCGATTCGGTTGTCGTAATTCCCCGGCAGTTCATCCCATCCACTGCCAATCTTTTTTACATCTTCACGAATCAGGTATGAATATTTTGTTGATATGTCGAGCGAATTCAACAAACTATACTTTGCAAGCACATACCATTTTACGCCTCTGCCGTAAAGAACCGGGATGGTTAACACTCCTGGCAAATCATTTTCGTATTGACTAATCCCAGAGTTGAACGAGTCGCTGCTAAAAAGACTTATCCTGCATTTAATGGCTAATCTGTTCGATCCTCTATATGTCAATTCCTGATACAGCATTTTTCCGATTTCGTAATCGCCCGAAGATTTCATTCCCACCGTCTGATATTCAAATCTAAATCTGAATTTAAAATTCCGGTTCAAATGATAATCGACGTTTACTCTGTAATTATTTTTGTTTTTTAAATCGATTATTCCGACATCTCTATTGAAACCATCTAAGATTTTAACTTTTTTATCAACCTGTTTTTGCCGATATCTTAAATAGATGTCAATATTTTTTATGAACTTAGATTCGAGCTGCATAAATTTTTCGTTACCGTGAACCGGATAATTCAGCGACGAAGAAACAGGAAAAACAAATTGGTCGTAGTAGCCGCTTACTTTAAATCGCTTAACCGGTGCCAATTGCATTCCCACGTAGAATCCATTTTCATTCGAACCACCATAATTTTCTCCGAACGGATTCGCATATCTTCCAAAATATCCATGCGAATAGTTTCTGTAGAGAGCTAACAACTTCACCTGAGATGATGGTGTAATCATAATTCCCGTTACGCCGCTCGAATATTTTGTAGAAGTATAAGCAAGCTCACCAAATAATTTTACTTCACCAAATTTTACAATATAATCCGAACCGGCAATCCCGTAATTCCGACCGGTAAATTTCTTTCCTCCGTAGAGAGATAAATTCCTCGAAAACTCAGTTGTATAACCCGTAACACCAAGTTTCAATTTATCCCGGTAACTATACGATACTCTCGATCCATAAAGTATCTCTACTAAATTAGCCCGCTTGGAAATCTCCGACTCCGTTCGAAAATATCCCGTGTTGTAAATACTCGTTACATTATTAAAACCATCGATAGTTGCGCTCAAATATTTTCTGGAATAAAATATTGCCGCACTTATATTGGAAAACTCGAAACGTGCCGCAGCGCCTCTCAGAAATCCGTTTTCGTCGGACGACAAATGCGGTTTTAATTCTTTACCCTCTTTGAATGTCCCTGCCGTAATTATCGCACCCTTTTGAAAATCATATCCTCTCCATAAAACCAAACCTTGTCCCGATTCGAAAATGAAATCTCCCAAGATCAGCGACTTCAACAACCAAATGTCCTTCACTTGGATGTAACCGTTAGTAAAATCGTTAAAGTATTTTTCGCCCGCATCCTTTTCAAACAAAAGTCCCGCCGACACATTCTTCCCCTGTTCAACCTTCATTCGTTGATACGATTTTATAGGGGTTCCTAAATATTTTCCGCCGACGTAACCTCGCGCGCGCTGCAGCTTCCGGCTTATCCTTGAACGTAACGTTATCGAAGTCTTCCATAAGCTCACCTTATCGACAACAGGCATTTCAAACTCTGTAACATCTAAGAGCGGCGAATCTTCTTCTTCCGTCGTTTGTTCCATTAATTCTTCGATATACGTTTCGGAAGTATCCTCATAAACAAGTGTATCAATTTCATACTGAGAAAATGAAAGTGTATAGAAGATTAACGAAAATATTATTATGCCGAAAATAATCTTCATATCAATTTCCCCATCTAAATGTAATAGTCGCTGAATGCGAAATTCCCAACTCCTGATGTGTGAAAAGAGCGTAGTCGAAATGGACAAAAGCTATCTCTATACCGACACCGCTTGCGAACGATGTTGGATTATCTGAAACACCAAACCGTAGAGACAACATATCGAATATTTTATATTCAGCGCCAAACTTTGGCGAAGCATCGAAACCGAGTTCTTTTTGATAATCGACCAGCAGGATTAGGTTATTCACGGGTGTATAAGAAATGCCAGTCGAAAAAACTTGTGGCAGCTTTTCTTTTGATTTTCCAATTGTGGGTATGTTGACATTCTTTGCCGCGACTCCTAAATATAAATTTTTTATTAACGGCAGCAACACTCCCGCATCCAAACCGATAGCTGCGTCGCTGCCGTAACCTCGTATAGCGAGATGATTGTAATTGAGATTAGCTCCGAAATAAATACCGGCAACATTGTTCGCGTACGAAACAGTTACGGAAAGTTCCTTATAAAGTTCGAATCCGAATTTACGGACACCAACGCCGAACGTTCCGAATTGTGTTGAATAACTTCCAGCAATTGCGGCAGTCGTTAATTCTGATAATCCGAATTGATTAGGCAAATAAAAGAAAGAAAAGTTGTTTTGGTTAATGCGCGCGAGTCCGGCAGGATTGTAATAAATAGCCCAACAATCATCCGCCAGACCTAC
>JAHJRJ010000274.1 GCA_018830765.1 Bacteroidota bacterium
ATTAATTCTATTTATGTACGAAATGCTGATATAAGAACTCCCGTTCGATATTTACCTGACGGAAGACCATACTTCGGTGGTGTTGACGCCAGCGGCAACAACTTATTTGAGTTGAATCCCGATGGCGGTGCAGGAGCTTATGTAATTGATAACTCCAGTGAAGGTTATAACTACAGTATAACCGCTCAGCTGCGCAAGAATTTCGATTTCGGGTTAAGTTCTTTCTTATCATACACATTTCTTGAAGCAAAAAGCTTGATGAAATCAACAGAAATTGCCAGTGTTTTATGGGCTGAGAACCCGGTGCAGGGTGATCCAAATAAACCAGGTTTGAGTAACTCGGAATTTGGAAATCGTCATCGCTTTGTCGGCGGAGCTTCGTACCGGCATGAATGGTCAAATCAATGGGCAACAAGTTTTGGGCTTTTTGTAGAAGTTGCTGAAGGCAACAGATTCGAGGGAGCCGGCGGAAACAGATATTCATATGTCTATGCCGGTGATGTTAATGGAGATGGAAGCATAGTAAACGATTTAATTTATATCCCGAAAAATCAGAGTGAAATTATTTTTTCAGAGACAGATAAAAACGGTAATTTCGTTGGGACAGTTGATGAACAATGGGCAGCATTTAATGCTTTCATCGAACAGGACGATTACCTTAAGGAACACAGAGGTGAAATTGCCGAGAGATTTGGCGCCCTAAATCAATGGTTTAGCAATATTGATTTAAGAGTCCTTCAGGATTTCATTGTTCCGATGGGTGGCAATAAACATACTTTCCAATTGAGTGTAGATATTTTAAATGCAGCAAATCTGCTTAATTCTGATTGGGGAGTTCGACAAGTTGCAAGTTCCGCAGCTACAACACCTTTGAATCTTGTACGATTCGATGGCACTGGTGCACCGGTTTTCAACTTCAATAAAGAAGTTACAAAAACCTTCATCGATGATCCCGGACTAAAGTCCCGTTGGCAGATGCAAATCGGTTTGCGATATTTCTTTAATTGATTATCTTCTTATCATTCAAGCCGCTGTGGTACGCACCACAGCGGCTTTTTTTATGTTTTAGTAACTGATGTTACGCAGAACAAGCCACATCAACTGAGATTTTAGTGGCTAACTATTAAAAGGATGTTTTCTCGTTATTCCGTTCCGACTGCTATCGGAACGGAACTCGAAAACCAGCGAAGTTTTGCCGGTTCTCGAGTAGTGGCGACGAAGTCGGCACGTAACGAGAGAAATAATCAAGCAACCAATGAACGCAATGTCTGAGCTTGCGTAACATCAGTTAGTAATTCTCACTCCTTCACTTATACGCAGTCGGAGTATAGGTTCGATATGCCTTAAGCTGATACTTGGGGTTTTTTTATTTTAGGGATATTGGCTAATCTGCATTTTCCCAAGTTCGCACTGAGGAAACCAAAAAAACAGTAGATGAAAAAACGGGTGATACGAAAGTTACACAGTCAGTAATTATTGCGCAGAGCGAAGATATCACGCCACGCAATCATATAATAGTAGTTAATCCGCTTAAGTTTTTTCTCTTTTATAATTAAATGGATTTGGAATAAACGCTGAAGTACGTTTTCATCCGTCAGGCAAAACGCTGCGAGGGTTCTATACAGGTTCTACTTCAAATAGTGCAGATAATTTTGGTGGTTACGATGGAACCGTTCCAGCTGTTCGATTTGACATAGGGTACGCTTGGCAGATTTCAAATGTTATAAAATTCAACCTGGAAAATAAATTATTACAACTTCTAATGTGCTCGGAGTTAAACTACTTTTTCAATATTCCACACAAACGCATGTATGCCTTCTTCTTCTGCATCTTTGTTGATTTCCCGGACTTTATTAAGTAGCGGTTCGACTTTTTCATCATCAATCATAGTTAAGACAACCGCATTCTGACTGGGCCAGATGTGTGTGCCAAGATGTGGTTCTCCCTTCTCGCTCCCTTGTCCGTGAACATCAACAAAACGTGTGAATCCTCGAATTGATAACTGTTCGAGCTCTTCATCAACTTCTTCTGTTATTGCTTTTCTGCCCCAGTTTGTCTTATAGGTGTGTTTCATGAAAACATGCTATACTAATTAATTCAATAGAAACAAGTGCGATTTTGGTTTCTTCTTTTGTGTATATTTAATACCTGGTGCTGGGAAATGTATCAATTGAATAATATTGTCTGCTAGTTTCCAATTTTCATCCTTCTTATCAAATAGAAAATTAAAATCCAAGCCTATGATGTATTCCCTTCTTGTAGTGTTATTCGCGGTACTAAAACCAACAGCTGGACAGATAAATTCCGGCCAAAACTTTTTATACTTTTCACCCAACAAATTGTGTAGATCGATACTTAAAAGATAAATATGACTATCATAATGTTCTGTAAAACGTGGTGGAAATTTTAGCTTATCTGTTGGAATAAAACTCCATTTAAAGTTAAAGTTTTGGAAGAAGGGCATTTGATCTTGCAAAATACCGTATCCTAAACCAGCCATATTAAAAACGAGGTCTTGATAATCAAAACTATATTGTGAAAAGCCATCACCGACTTCAATTAAAAGAGCTAAACCAGATGTTAGGGAAGTAGATATCCAAAATGCAGTTTTATCAGAATATCCTGCCCATTTTAAGATATTTTTATTTGTGTGATAAAAAAAATATGATGTGTAAAAATGTCCAACTTTATCAATTCCAAGAAATGAATTGTTCAACCAATTTTCGTTTTTACTATGGCTCAAGAAGTTAAATTCATTATGGTTTTCCCACCACATAAAATAGGAATCCACTAAAGTGGTTAAAAAAATACTTGAGACTCCTACAAGAGCTAAGCTCTTTTTAGAAATAAGTGAAAATTCATCTTTTGCAATTAAACTATCTGAATTTGATTGTGCAAAGAGATTGTTAAAAACGATAAATAATAAAATACCTAAAAGAAATCTTTTCATGCTAAAAGTCAAAAAACAACCCTATAAAATTTTTATTATCTTTCATATTATAAAGCTGTCCACGTTCCTCAAAACCTTCTCGGTGTGTAAAAGCAATTCTTACCGATGGCTCCTTCTTTTCCGCAGGATATTTCATTCCGATTTGAAAACTTCTTGTAGTACCGTTGTTAACTTCGGATTTGATTTTTAAATCGAAAGCCGCATAAACATTAAAAGAGTTAAATAAAATAAGAATTGAAGCATCACCGCCTAATTGTATTGTATAGTGTTTGTCAATTGCAGGTTCGTTGTGAAAATTATAAAAACAACCTGCGTACACTTTTCCATTTGTTAATGGGATCAAATGCTCAAGATGCAACCCGACATAATCACGAGCATAGTTTATAGAATGTTTTGATAATTGCTCAATCCCGTCATCAGAATAGTGGGCACTTAAATGTCCCCAAATTAAACGCGATATTAATAACTGACTTAACTTTGTATCTAAATAAAAATCTACAAGATAATCAACAGTGTAAACTTTTATGTGTCCAGGAGTTTTAATCAAAGTGTTAAAAACTGTCGCCCCCGCAGAAATCTTGTTTTCAACAGAATGTACTTTTAATTTAATAAGCGGTAAGATGGCACCAATATTTCCAAACCACTCTGAAGTTTCAAAATTCTTTGAGAGTGAAAACTGATGTGCAATAGCATCAGCATAATACTTTTCATAAAATTTATCGGCTGGGAAAACTGATAAACTAAATTGTCCATAAATCGATTGGACAAAGAAAAAAGAAAATAAGAGTAATAATGTTTTGGGTTTCATATACAATGGAATTTTAACTTTCTAAATCTTTTATGCAAAAGTTATTTTACCTCTAATTGGTCTTCAGCTCCTTTCTTTTAGGTACAGTGTGCAAAAATTCTCCGTACTGCATCGCCTTCGCAAGAGAACTTGTTTATCATAGCTAGGCGGTGTACTGAGTAAGGCTGTAAACATTATCTCCAAACACAAAAATAATAACTCAAAGCTGGACAGAGTCAGACAATCCAAAATCTATTCCTACACTAATTTCTCTATATTCCATACGAACGCGTGTATGCCTTCTTCTTCTGCATCTTTGTTGATTTCCCGGACTTTATTAAGTAGCGGTTCGACTTTTTCATCTTCAATTATTGTAAGCACTACTGCATTTAAACTGGGCCAAATGTGTGTTCCTAAATGCGGCTCGCCTTTTTCTGTGCCTTGTCCGTGTACATCAACCCAACGTGTGAAGCCGCGTATCGATAATTGTTCCAAAGCTTCATCTACTTCTTCTGTGATTCCGTGATTATATACAACCATTACTGCTTTCATTTTCTACCTTTCAAATTTTTATCAAAGACCTTCTGCAAACATTTCAAGATTTTTATGTGTCGCCCCTCTACGAGGTCGTAGA
>JAHJRJ010000275.1 GCA_018830765.1 Bacteroidota bacterium
TTACTGAAAAATGAATTTGGCTTTAAGGGATTAATTGTTACAGATGCACTCGAAATGAAAGGCGTTACTAAGATTATCAATATTGATGAAGCCGCGATTCGTGCGGTCGAGGCGGGTGTTGATATTCTGCTGCTTCCACCCGATGAAGATGCAGCGATAGATGCGATAAGAGATGCGGTGCGTAAGGGTAGAATTTCGGAGAGACGGATTGACAGCTCTGTCGCTAAAATTCTCGCAATTAAACAGTGGTTAAAATTAGACGAAAACCGGTTGGTCAATGTGAATAAAATTCCGGAAATCGTTAGCAAACCCGAACATTGGAATATTTCAAAAGAAATTGCACAAGCTTCGATTACAGTTGTTAAGAATGATAATTTGATTCCGGTATCATGGAAAAAAAAGATAGCTGTAATAATAGTAAGCGATGCTGACGATTACAGAACGGATATCAATCGCTCGTCGAATGCAAGCCCGAATGAAAAAGCGGGCGATTATTTACTTTCGCAAATTCGTACGAGGCGGTCGGGGGTTCAAACAATACGCTTATCACCGCGAAGTAATAAAATAGATTTTGGTACTGCAACTTCATTGGCACGGGCAGCCGATGTTGTTGTATTTGCTTTATACGCAAAAACACGGACGCGGGCGAATCCTTATGGAATTCCTCAAAATCTTATTGATTTCATTAATTCGCTGACTAACGGCTCATCAGCATCAACAAATTATCGAAGTATTATCCTTTCATTCGGAAATCCTTATGTGGTTGGCACAATTAAAAATCCGAATACAGTTATGTGCACATTTTCAGACGGCGAACTTTCTACAGAAGCTGCAGTGGAAGTTTTGTTCGGTGAGACAGAAGCGAAGGGACGATTACCCGTTACTATACCTCCGATGTATGCTTTCGGTAGCGGTATAGTGGTTGCCAAATCAGCGCTTCATGATGAAAAAGCAGAAGCCACTTTTTCCGAGTCAAAATTTGTAAAAGTGAGTAAAGTAATTCAAAAAGCGATTCAAGACAACGCTTTCCCCGGTGCTCAATTGGTTGTTGTTAAGAAGGGAAAGATTTTACTGAATAAAAATTTCGGCACATTAGATTATTCTCCGAATGCGAAAGAAATAACAGATTCTACATTGTACGATATAGCGTCTTTGACGAAAGTTGTAGGAACTACGTCTGCAATTATGAAATTGTACGACGAAGGTAAGATAAATTTAGACGAAAAAGTTGTGACGTATGTACCGGAATTTGGAAACTCCGGAAAAGATAAGATTACAGTAAGAAATTTACTTCTTCACAACAGCGGCTTACCGGCTTGGCAAAAGTTTTATCTCACTTGCAACACTTCTTCGGAAGTTCTCGATTCGATTTACAATTCAAAATTAATTTATAAAACGGGCGACTCAACTGTTTACAGCGATTTCGGTTTTATTGTACTAGGGAAGATTATTGAGAAGATTACAGGTTTTCCTCTTGATATTTATTTGAAGAATGAGTTTTTTGAACCGCTCGGAATGCAAAACACCTTTTATAATCCCTCATCGGATATTTTACAGAGGGTAGCGCCGACAGAGTTCGATACTGTTTGGAGAAAAAAGCTTGTGCAAGGGGCTGTCCACGATGAAACAGCAGCGTTATTGGGTGGAGTATCAGGTCACGCTGGACTATTTTCGACGGCAACAGACCTTGCGATATTTGTTCAGATGATTTTGAACGGTGGAAGCTATGGCGGAGTTCAATATATAAAGCCAGAGCCAATAAAGCTTTTTACCGAAAGACCGAATATGAAGATGCAGCGTGGACTCGGGTGGGATTTCAAAACCCTAAACGGTTACAGTTCGGCGGGCAACCTTTTCGGACAAAAATCTTTCGGACACACCGGCTTTACCGGAACATCGATTTGGGTTGACCCTGAAAGAAATTTGTTTGTAATATTTCTGACAAACCGTGTTCATCCGACACGTGCTAATACAAAAATATCAAAACTCCGCTCCGATTTACACGACGCCGTGATAGAATCAATAATCAATGATCAATAATTAATGATCAATTATGTCTTTAAATCTTTCAATCTTTAAATTTTTTAATTCTTTTAATCTTCCCTTACTAAACTACTAATCTACTTATCTACTCAAATACTTAATTGTGCATTTCCCCTAAAATTTCCTTATATTGATACAAATTTATTTCTAAATAACCTAAAAATTATTAATAAAAGAGGTTAATTATGGCAATAAAACCGTTTAAAAATGAAAAGTACACCGATTTTTCGAAACCCGATGCAAGAAGAAAACAAATACTTGCAATCGAAA
>JAHJRJ010000051.1 GCA_018830765.1 Bacteroidota bacterium
AGCTCTTCACCAAGCTTGATGCAGGAGTAAAGTTGCTTAAGGAAATTCAAAAACAGCTTAAACGTTACAGGCAGTCGGTGTTGAAGTCAGCGTTTGAAGGTAATTTAACAGCGGAATGGAGAGAAAAATACCGTCATGCTGAGCGATCCCGACATTTTTCGTCGGGAGAGTCGAAGCATGTTACAAGAATGGCGGCTGAAGCCTTGGAAGATTATTCAACCTCTGCACACCCTTCGACTCCTCCGATAGAAGACATCGGAGTCGCTCAGGGTGACAATCTTACCTACGAACCCGCCTCAGTACTTCTTGAACGTATAAAAAAAGAGCGGAAAGAAAAACTTGATAAATCCTCCAGAGGCGGATCCGCCTTCGGCGGAAAATACAGGGCTCGCACTGAGCGAAGTCGAAGTGAACTTCCTCCAATAGACACATCAGAATTGCCAGAGTTACCAGAGGGGTGGGTGTGGGCGAGAACTGGAGAAGTTGTAGAAAACGTCCAGAGTGTAAACCCAAAGATTGATCTTGAAAAGGAATTTACTTACCTAGACATAGCCTCAATCGATAATACAATTCAACGGATAACAGAACCGAAAGTTTACTATGGCAACAACGCACCGTCAAGAGCTAGACAGCTAGTTAAAACGGGTGATATCCTTTTTTCTACAGTTAGAACTTATCTTAAGAATTTTGCTGTTGTTGATGAAAAGTATGATGGTCAGATAGCTTCAACAGGCTTTTGCGTCATCAGACCACATCAATCGATCGATAAGAAGTACGTTTTCTATTACATCCAGACAAACGAATTCCTAAATCCGCTTACCCAAATCCAAAGAGGCACAAGTTATCCTGCTGTACGCGACTCTGACGTCTTTGAACAAAAAATACCACTTACTCCATACCTCGAACAGCTGCAAATCGTCTCCGAAATTGAGCGTTGTTTCTCAGTCGCAGATGAAGTCGAGAAAATCGTTGAGCAAAGTCTTGTCCAAGCCGAGCGTTTGCGTCATAGCATTTTGAAGAAGGCGTTTGAGGGGAAGCTGGTACCGCAAGACCCAACAGACCCGCCTGCCTCAGTTTTACTTGAACAAATTAAATTGGAAAAAGAGAAGAAGATAGAGAGGATAAAAAAAGAAAAAGATAAAACCGCAAAGAATACTGGGAAACGCAAATGTATGATCTAACTAAAATAAGAGATTTGCTTATTTAAAGTAAAGGCATTAACTTTAAATAACAAATTTCTCTAATAAAGGTTATATAGATGGACTTAAAAGATTATATTTCAGGCGGTTATACCCAGCAGTTCCAGTATAAAAGTTTCACCCCGTCATTGATTAATAAAGAATGGATATGGACTGAGCCTAAAATAAACACACTATTGGCTGAGGCTAATCTTAAATTAGGGGAACTGAATGCCTTTTCATTATATGTTCCTGATGTAGATTTTTTTATCAGGATGCACATAGTAAAAGAGGCAACAACATCCAGCCGTATCGAGGGAACACGGACTGAAGTGGAAGAAGTTGTCTTGAAAGAAGAGGATATCCATCCAGAGAAAAAAGACGATTGGAAGGAAGTCCAGAACTATATTGCGGCAATGAATTATGCCGTGGAGCAACTGATGACGTTACCTGTTTCGACAAGACTACTGAAGGAAACTCACAGGATACTGATGACAGGAGCACGAGGTGAAGTAAAGCTGCCGGGTGAATTTCGCACCAGCCAAAACTGGATTGGCGGATCAAGTATTAAGGATGCGGTGTTTATTCCACCTCATCACTCAGAAGTTGGTGAACAGATGGGAGATTTGGAAAACTTTCTCCATAACGACCAAATAAATGTACCGCCGCTGGTCCGGGTTGCGATTGCACATTGCCAGTTTGAGACTATTCATCCATTCTTGGACGGTAACGGTAGGATTGGGAGATTGCTCATAACTCTCTATCTTGTCAACCAAAAACTGATGGCAAAACCGACACTCTACCTCTCCGCATATTTAGAACGACATAAAAGTGTCTATTATGATAATTTGATGCTGGTAAGAACATCGAATAATTTGACACAGTGGATTAAATTTTTTTTGGTAGCTGTAATAGAAACGTCCAAAGATGGGATCGAGTCATTCCGTCAAATACTTCGTTTGCGAGATGAGATTGAAGGGAAAAAGATACTTTCACTTGGCAAGAAGCTTCCCAAGGCAAAAGAACTGATGACGCTTTTGTATACGTCGCCAGCGGTTTCAAGTGCCCACATAGCAGAAAAATTAGGTATTTCTATCCCTACTGCAAATGCTTTGATCCAGGATTTTGTTCAACTTGGTATTCTAAGGGAGACAACAGGAGCCAAGCGAAATAGAATCTTTTTATTTTACGATTACCTAAAACTCTTTCACGATAAAAAATGATTGAAATGATGCGTTATGCCCAATGAATCTTCTCAAATAGTACAACGTCTTTGGAATTACTGCAATGTTCTCCGCGACGATGGTGTAAGTTACGGAGATTACGTTGAGCAGCTAACTTATCTTTTATTCCTCAAAATGGCTGATGAGCAGGAAAGGTTATCAAAGAAAAAAACTGCCATCCCTGAAGAACTAGGTTGGCAAAGTCTTGTACAAAAAGATGGCGACGATCTTGAAGTGCATTATCGCCACACCTTAACAAGTCTTGGAAAAGAAAAAGGAATGTTGGGAGTAATATTTCGGAAAGCACAGAATAAAATCCAAGACCCAGCAAAACTCAAGCGGTTAGTCGAGCTTATTAATGCAGAAACCTGGATAGGTATGGAGGCTGACGTCAAAGGTGATATCTACGAAGGTCTTTTGGAAAAGAATGCGGAAGATATTAAAAGCGGTGCAGGACAGTATTTTACGCCAAGAGCGCTAATTAACGCAATGGTTGCAGTTATGAAACCTCAGCCACGCCAGACTATTTGCGATCCTGCCTGTGGAACCGGTGGTTTCTTTTTAGCATCACACGCCAAAATATCTAAACTTCCCAATTTAGACATTGACGATAAAAAGTTTTTGAAGTTTAATACATTCAAAGGTTGGGAAATTGTAGATAGTGCAGCTCGTCTTTGTGTAATGAACCTGTTTTTGCACGGTATCGGTGGAGAAGATAGTCCTGTTGTTGTAGGTGATAGTCTTGCCACAGACCCAGGTACACGCTTCAACATAGTTATGACAAATCCGCCATTTGGCAAAAAGAGCAGTGTTACAATTGTTAATGGCGAAGGCAAAGCAGATAGAGAATCCATTGTTTACGAGCGACAGGATTTTTGGGCTACAACATCGAATAAGCAGTTGAACTTTGTGCAGCATATTAAAACTCTGTTAAAGATAAATGGCAGAGCAGCGGTTGTTGTTCCCGATAACGTTTTGTTTGAAGGTGGTGCCGGTGAAACCGTGAGGAAAAAATTGCTTAGCGAATGTGATGTGCACACACTTCTCCGTTTACCTACAGGTATATTTTACGCACAAGGTGTAAAGGCAAACGTAATTTTCTTTGACAGAAAACCAGCAAGTGAAAAACCCTGGACAGATAAATTATGGATTTACGATCTGAGAACGAACAAGCATTTCACACTTAAAACAAATTCACTCAAGTTTGAAGACTTAAAGGATTTTATCCAATGCTACAATCCTGATAATCGGCACGACAGGAAAGAAACCGAGCGGTTTAAATCCTTTACATACGAAGACATCATCAAACGAGACAAAACGAGTTTGGATATATTCTGGTTGAAAGATGAGAGTCTTGAAGACTCTGCCAACCTTCCTGATCCAGAATTAATAGCAACTGAGATAGCAGATAATTTGGAAGCAGCGTTGGAACAGTTTAAGGAAATAACTGATCGTTTAAGAAAAAATTCCTGAGGGACCAAACCAACAAAAATTTTCCATTTCTCCACCAAAACTCTTAAATTATCCCCAGCAGGCTGTCTTGTGAAAGCAGGGCAGCCTGTGCCTCCCGTTAATGATACACTACTCGTTAAAAGCGGCGTTGTTATCAGCACAAAAAGAAAAGCCATGACATTTTTAGGATAATGAGCTTGAAAATATTATGATATTTCGTCTAGTTCTAATAGATTTCTGATGTTGCACAGAATCCCCCTCTCCGCTAAAAATGGGATACGCACAAAAATATTCTCCAAAATTTTACAATTTTAGCATGTTTCACCTAATAAACAGTTTTACAAAACCATGAAAACTGCTATGTAGTTTCATGAAAAAAAATATATCAGAACTTGGCCCTAAAGAAGCCGCTTTTCTTTCGCAGGTAGCTTCATTGGAAAACCATCAATTCACCATCAAGTCGGCTATCGCATTCTGGAGTAGTGCGGAGAAGGGATGGATTGCTCGCATAGAGCGAGGTAAATATTTTGTCATTCCATTAGAAGCAGGACCTGAGCGGCAATGGAGCGAAGACACGTATCTTATATCGCTACTGCATTAGTCCATCCAGCCGTCATTGTCTATTGGTCAGCAATTCGTCACTGGAATTGGACCGAGCAGATTCCACGTATCGTTTACGTTCAGACCACGAAACGAAAAAGTTACCGACTCCGTGAAGTTTTTGGAGTTCAGTACGAATTTTTCACGGTAAACAAACGAAAGTTTTATGGACACGTAAAAGAGTGGCGCAACGGTAAGTCCGTCCTCATTACCGACAAGGAGAAAACGCTTGTTGACTGTGCCGACGATGTCGAGCGAGCTGGAAGCATTGAGGAGTTGGCAAAACTTCATGAGTATACAACAAAATTTCCGAACGGTGCGGTCAAAAAGCGATTAGGTTACCTTTTTGAGAAACTTGTCCTCAATCTATCGCCTGAAATGCAGAATATCCTTATTAATGCGGTGGTTGGATGATCAACCAGAATGAGATACGCCGCATAGCCGGTTCCTTAGGTGTTGATCCGATGATAGTTAACCACGACTACGTTCTTGGCTGCTTCCTACATTACTTGAGTCTACAAGATACAGTAAAGATGTCACTTTGCAAATTATAGGTTCTCTGAGGATCTCGATTTTA
This sequence comes from Bacteroidota bacterium, assembly GCA_018830765.1. Lineage (GTDB taxonomy): Bacteria > Bacteroidota > Ignavibacteria > UBA10030 > BY39 > JAHJRJ01. The sequence goes on from JAHJRJ010000051.1 coordinate 5,031, forward strand.
CTGTTCTCAGTTCCATTACCGAAGTATCAATAAAATTAGGCAGGACCCATGAATTAACATAATATGTATATTGGTTTTCCGCATCTCCACAGATTGAAAAGCCGTCCTAATAGGCGGCTTTTCTTGTAATAATTACATCGTTTGTAATTATTATCATAAATTTTCCTCATGCTAAAATAATTTCCCTTCAAAATAGAAAAAATATCCATTCTTTTTTATATAATCGATTTGGCATAGAATTCATTGTTAATGATGTATAGAAATTATTGATATTAATCTTAGAAAAAACAAAAAGATGAAAACTATAACCGACTTAAAAGTACTAATCGTAGATGATTCGAGTTACATGCACACCTTCATAGGCACGATCCTAAAAAGAGAAGGTATTAAACATCTATATCATGCAATGAACGGCGAAGAAGGGATTAATATTTTTAATGAAGTCCAACCCGATGTAGTCTTTTTAGATAACATTATGCCAAAAACATCAGGGTTGGAAGTGCTCGAAATAATTCGAAAGTCAAATAAAGAAAGTAAAATAATCATGACTAGTTCAATAACTTCCACCCGGTCAATTGAGTTATCTAAAGAACTAGGCGCAAATTACTATTTAGTAAAACCCTTCATACCGGATATGATTCGTACGATATTCAGTAGGTTTTTCCCAAACAATGTGCTAGTTCCTGCACCCATTTAACATAAAACTCCTCCTTAAATTAGTAAGTTTCATTCATAAAACTACGAGGGCAGACGAAAGTCTGCCTTTTTTATTGCTAAAAATAAAGATTTGTTGTAAATTCAATACAAATTATTTAACACGGAATTGTTCTAATGAAAACCATTATCGAACCTTTTAAAGTAAAGACAGTTGAACCTATTAAATTTAACACCCCACTAGATAGAGAAACAATTCTCAAGCAAGCCGGTTACAATCCTTTTATGATTCATGCAGAAGATGTTATTATCGATTTATTAACAGATAGTGGAACTTCCGCAATGAGCGCAAAACAATGGAGTGGTATGATGGATGGTGACGAATCATATGCGGGTGCGCGCAGTTTCTTTAGATTTGAGAAAGTCATAAAAGAGCTGACGGGATTTAAAAATATTATTCCAACACACCAAGGCCGCGCAGCGGAAAAAATTCTGTTTTCAATCCTTGGCGGCGAAGGGAAGTTTATACCGAACAATACACATTTCGATACAACTAGAGCAAATATTGAATTCAGTGGTGCGATAGCAGTCGATTTGCCGTGCACGGGCGGTCGTGATCCGGACATCATATCAGATTTCAAAGGAAATATGGATATCGATGCTCTCGAAAAATTTATCATAGATAAAGGCGTAAAAAATATTCCGCTCATAATGATTACAATTACGAATAATTCAAACGGCGGGCAGCCTGTTTCTATGGAAAATATTCGTGCGAGCCGAGCAATTGCCAATAAATATGGTATTCCATTGTTTATAGATGCGTGCCGCTTTGCAGAGAATGCATTCTTTATTAAGAAACGCGAACCCGGCTACAGCGATAAATCTATTAAAGAAATTGCACAAGAGATATTTTCCTACGCTGATGGTTGTACTATGAGTGCAAAAAAAGATGCGTTAGTGAACATGGGCGGATTTTTAGCTCTGAACAATGACGAGTTGGCTCTAAAAGCAAGAAACATTCTTGTTGTGACAGAGGGTTTTCCGACTTATGGAGGTTTAGCAGGCAGGGATTTAGAAGCCATCGCTCAAGGACTTGAGGAAGTTTTAGATGAACATTACCTGACTTACCGGATAAGGTCGGTTGAATATTTAGGAGAAAAACTCACGCAAGCAGGCGTTCCAATTCTTCAACCTCCGGGCGGCCATGCAATTTATCTGAATGCCCAAAAATTTGCTTCTCATATTCCTCCGCATCAATACCCGGGACAAAGTATTGTTTGCTATTTATATGTCATCGGTGGAATAAGGTCGAGTGAGATCGGCAGCGTAATGTTCGGGAAAACCGACAAGCTCTCCGGTAAATTTATTCCCGCTTCTATGGAGTTGGTTCGTTTAGCGATTCCCAGAAGAGTTTATACGCAAAGCCATATCGATTATGTTATCGAGGCTGTCATCGAAACTTATAATCAACGTCAGAGTTTAAAAGGTTATCGCATCACTTACGAAGCTCCGCTGCTCCGGCATTTTACAGCTCAATTTGAACCAATAAAAGAATAATCTATGATTAATTGTCCGGTGTGTCATTCTGATAACGATGATCTCGAAATTGTCTGTAAGTCTTGTAGGGGATTTTTGCAAACGAAGGTTGATAATATAAACCTTTTCGAAACTCTTTGGGGCTTAATAGAAAATCCTTCCAAAACTTTTAAGAATATAGCGATAGCAAAAAGCGCTGATACGATAGATAGTGTTCAGTTATTATTCATATTCGGTTTTTTGGGCGGGATTCCACTATGTATTTTTCTTATTCTACTATTAAGTGCCGTTATTCCATTTGTCTATGATCTGATATTTTTACTACCACTAAAACTTTTGACATTCGGTATAAATTATTTTAAATCAAATCCTTCACTCACAGTAATTAATCCGACAGTTCATTATATAATATTATATGGATAAGTTAAGATTCGAAGAATTGGTGAATCGTGCTTTTGAAAACTTACCTGAAATTTTCAGAACGAATATTGATAATGTTCAATTTGTGATAGAAGACTATCCGTCCGATGAACAATTTTCAAAAGTAAAGCATGCTTCAAAGTATTCGCTGTTAGGATTGTATGAAGGAATACCGCTTAAATTTCGGGGACCTTGGTATGGAAGTTCTGCAACTGTCCCGGACCGGATAAGTTTGTTTCAAAAGAATATCGAATCTTATTCATCAGATGAAAACGAAATCGAGAGAAACGTTAGAGAAGTACTTATTCACGAGATAGGTCATTACTTCGGAATGAGTGAAGAAGAAATCCGTAAGGCAGGTTATTAAAACAATTTAACCAATTTGAATTCATCAAATTTAAATCAAATAATCGGGAGCCGGAACTTCATCGGGCTGACTTGTGGATTGTTAGCATTTTTAATAATCAGTAACATTCCAACTCCACAAGCTTTCATCAATCACGCAGCGTCCGTAGTGAAAGCCGGAGGCAGTGAAGCTGATCTCGTAACATTAGCACGTGGAATGCAAATCGTTTCTGCGGTTTTATTTATGATGGTAATTTTCTGGTTAACTGAAGCGATTCCAATACCTGCCACTGCTTTATTACCAGCGGTTTTTTTTCCACTCTTACAGTTATACGGTTGGGAGCAAGGTAATCTGCACGAATTCACTTTTAAAAATGTGTTGTCGAACTACTCAAATCCTATTATAGGTTTATTTCTCGGATGTTTTTTCTTGGCAGGTGCAATGCAGAAATGGGGGATGGATAAACGTGCAACTTTTTGGCTTCTGACTCGAGGTAAAATTACAGAAAGTCCCCAAATGACTTTATTAGTAATGATGTATGCTACAGCATTTCTCTCGATGTGGATATCTAACACCGCCACCGTAGCAATTATGATTCCGATTGCTATAGGAATTTTAACAAGCAGTAATATCGATAAAAACAAAAGTAGGTTCAGCACCGCATTGATGTTGGGTGTTGCGTGGTCTGCTTCCGTTGGTGGTGTGGGTACATTAATCGGTTCACCCCGTAAAACCCCGTAAAACGGGGTAAAACGGGGTTCACCACCTAACGGTATTGCTATATCAATATTAAGGCAAAGCAACCTGCATACTATCGGCTTTGTCGATTGGTTAAAGTTCGGAGTTCCTTATGTTGTTCTTTTCATACCTGTTATCTGGTTACTACTACTGAAAATTTTTCCTCCTGAACCGGAGATCGCCTTAAATCATAATTATATCCTTCAGAAACGGAATCAATTAGGAAAAATTACTCGACCGGAAATTTCTGTTGGTTTAGTTTTCGGACTTGCAGTTCTTTTATGGATATCGCATCCCTTCTGGAAATTTTTATTTTCTTATCAATTCTATCAAAAAATTATTTGGGTTGATGAATATTTAATCGGATTATTAGTAGGATTAATTTTGTTCTTAATACCGGTGAATATCAAAAAGGGTGAGTTTGTGCTTAATTGGAAAGACACAAAGTTTGTTGATTGGGGTACTCTCATACTATTCGGCGGCGGCTTAGCTCTTTCGGATGCGATGTTTAAAACCGGATTAGCTGGATGGTTAGCGACGTCGTTTGTAAGTTTACTCGGTACACCATCTACACTTGTCCTTTTAATTTTTATTGTGTTGATGATTTCCTTCTTAACTGAAATCACTTCCAACACCGCAGTTACCTCGATGATGGTGCCTGTTGTCATCGCAATTGCATACAGTACGGGAGGCGATCCAACTGCTTTAGCAATCGGTACTGCTGTTGCGGCTTCGATGGCTTTTATGCTTCCGGTTGCAACGCCCCCTAATGCGATCGTTTACGGAAC
>JAHJRJ010000052.1 GCA_018830765.1 Bacteroidota bacterium
AACGTACAAAACCAGCTTTATACAGTTTAGAAGATTTTGTGATGCTACCAAATTAGTGCTGCAAGGTTTTATGGGAAAAGGCGTCGATAAAAAACGTGACGGTGATGTTTCTCCTTTCGCAGCACTCTCGACTGCGCTTGCCGCTACTGTCGGCAACGGAAATATCGGCGGTGTAGCTACTGCTCTCTTTTGGGGCGGACCGGGCGCAATATTTTGGATGTGGGTTTGCGGTTTTATCGGTATGGCAACAAAATACGCCGAAGCTCTGCTCGGCGTCCATTACCGTGAGAAATATCCTGACGGTACTATTGCAGGCGGACCGATGTATTATATCAAAAATGGATTGAAGAATAAAAGTGTTGCAATCTACCTTGCCGCAGCTTTTGCTGTATGCGGTGCCTTCGCTGCCTTATTCGGAACTGGCAATATGATGCAAGCCAATCAAATGGCTTTAGCGTTTCATTCTCAATTCGGAATACCAAAAGTTGCAACTGGAATTGTAATTACTATTTTAGTCGGACTTGTAATCATTGGTGGAATCCGTCGCATTGCTTTGGTTGCCGAACGAATCGTTCCAACTATGATTATCGTTTATTTCATTTTCGGATTTTTTGTTATCATCGAACATTATGCTGAAATTCCAAATGTGTTTGCGTTAATTTTTCAATATGCTTTCACACCTTCAGCCGCTGTGGGTGGTTTCTTAGGTGCAACTGTCAGTCAGGCAATTCAATTCGGTTTCAGACGCGGATTGTTGTCGAATGAAGCGGGTTTAGGCAGCGCACCTATCGCACACGCCGCTGCACAAACTCCCTCACCTGTACATCAAGGTTTAATTGGTAGTATGGAGGTTTTCATCGATACGATTGTTGTCTGTACACTCACTGCGCTCATTAACTTATCAACTGGTATGTGGGAGAGCGGACTTACGGGCACAGCTATGACGGCAGCATCGTTTTCTAAAAGTATCCCTTATCTTGGGGGATTTGTTGTCGCCCTTTCTTCCTTCCTATTTGGTTATTCGACACTTTTAGGTTGGTGTTACTACGGTGAGCAATGTTTGAAATTTCTCTTCGGTATCAAAGTAACTTATACTTACCGGGTCATTTATATTATTTTGATTTTCGTAGGTTCGATTGCTTCGATAGAGCTTGTATTTTTCGTCGGAGATATTGCGAATGCTTTTATGGCATTACCAAATTTAATTGCTCTCGCTTTATTGAGTGGAACGGTTGGCGCTCTGACAAAAACATTCTTTGAGAAGTATAAGAAGATAGAAGAGTTTAAATGATTGGATCATCGAATCATTGGATCATTGAATCATTGAAAAAATGAATCGATGGGAAAATGAACAAATGTATAAATGGATAAATGAATAAATTATCAAGGGGTTTTAGGATATGTATCAATGTGAAGAATTAAAAGCACGGACGAAGAGATTTGCAATTGAAATAATCAAATTGTTTCGTAAATTACCAAAGACAGATGATTCGCGAATAATCGGAAAACAGGTATTGCGATCAGCGACATCCGTAGCGGCAAATTACCGATCTGCGTGTAGGGCTCGCTCAAAAGCAGAATTCATTTCAAGAATTGGAATTGTCGTGGAAGAAATTGACGAAACTGTGTTTTGGCTGGAAATAATTTTTGAGACTGATATATACAAATCAGATCCAATAGAAAAACTTTTGAAAGAAGCTAATGAATTATTAGCAATTTTTGCAGCATCACAATACACAGCTAAATCAAGAGGAAATAGATAATTGATTCATCGGTTCATCGGTTCATTGGATCAATGAGTAAATGAACAAATGAGTAAATGGATAAATGAATAAATTCTTATGAAACTTTCTATAGTTCAAACAAACCCAACCTTCGATGAAGTTCAAAAGAATATCGATGAGGCGATAGCTTTAATGGAAAGCTCGCCCGCCGACTTCTACGTACTGCCTGAGCTTTTCAACACGGGTTATAATTTTTCAACGGTGGAAGAAGTCGAACAGTTAGCCGAACCGATCGAAGGAATTACCAGCACAATATTAAAAGCTTTTGCTCATCAGCGGCAATGCTATATAGTTTATGGATTTGCCGAAAGCGACGATGATGTGTTCTACAATTCTTCAGCTCTTGTTGGACCGACGGGTTTGATCGGAATTTATAGGAAGGTACATCTCTATTATCGTGAAAATATTTTTTTCAAACGCGGAAACCTTGGCTTCCCGGTTTTCAATACGGAGTTCGGTAAAATCGGTATGATGATTTGCTTCGATTGGTTGTTTCCCGAAGCCGCTCGTACGCTCGCTTTGAAAGGTGCACAACTTATCGCTCATCCATCCAATTTAGTCCTCCCCTACTGTCCCGATGCAATGGTCACTCGTTGTCTTGAAAACCGTGTATTTACTGCGACAGCCAACAGAATTGGTTCAGAGGATAGGGGAGGATTCAAATTTTCATATATCGGAAAAAGTGAGATAGTATCGCCAAATGGTGAGATTCTTACACGGCTACCGGATAACGAAGTGAATACTGCAGTAATAGATATTGATTTGAATGAAGCTTCGAATAAACGTCTGAATGAATTTAACGATATTTTTAAAGAAAGATTAAAATCCGTAAATCATTATTTGTAATTCGAATGGCTGACTCTTTTTTCTACGAGTCAGCACATTCGAACCACTAATTACAAGTCTTTAGAACCTGCGTCGACCGCCGCCGCGTCTGCCGCCTGAACGACCGTCGTCGGTACGAGGACGAGCTTCGTTCACGTTCAAGACTTTTCCGTTCATTTCCTTGCCATTCATCCCTGATATTGCTGCTTGGGCTTCTGCATTTACTGGCATTTCGATAAACCCGAATCCTTTCGATTCACCGCTGAACATATCTTTTATGATCTTGGCTGATGTAACTTTACCGAATGCTTCGAAAGCTTGACGTAAATCATCCCCGCTTACCTCGCGTGATAGATTACCTACAAAAATATTCATTTTTAATTCCTTAAAAAAATTTTAAAATTGTTGATTATATGAGTACAAGATGGTAAATCATGGCTTCTAAACTCTCTCCCATTATTAGTACTCATAAAGGGGATTGGAATACAGTCAAACCGTCTTGATGCGATAACATTATAATAAAATTCCTTATCATTTCCAATATTAATACTCCAACGTAAAAAATATTGTTAAGAAAATTGCAGCAGCAGTGAGTTGAATTATCCTGTATATATTGTAATTCTCTCTTTTTAAATAATCCCAGCCGAAAGCTATACCTATCATAATTGATGAAAAAACGACAAATATTATCGAAGTTTGTAAAATATTTAAATCCGAGCTCAAAAAATACGTTATACTGAATCGCGGGTTGACAACCGACCCGTAAAGTAAGACAAGGTGAAGCACGTATATAAGCAAAGATTCTTTCCCTAAAATTGTAATCCATCGAGGAGGTTGTTTTTTCTTTTCGACGATGAACCAGATTATTCCAATTATCAGAAGTAATGCACCAACTCGAATCGCAAAATAACTCGGACTAGTGTACCAGAAATTATATGTAGGATAAAGTTGAAACGACACTGCATCTAATAATAACCCGACTACTATAAAAACGGGTCCTAAAAAGAAAAATCTTCGCATAAAACTTTTCTCGCGCTTGTGTTCTACTGCTAACATGAATTCCCAAGAAACGATTACACCAGTAAACAGAAAACCTACAAATGGAAATAAAGGGAATATCGAACCGTTTTTGCTGTTCAGTAGTTGTGCAATAAAAGGAGAATAATGTTTTAGAAAATCAATATCCCAAAATAAAGGTGTCAATAAGGGAATTGCAATCGTCGCGGCGAGGACGAGTCCGTAAAATCTTCTCTCTGTTTTAAAAAAGAAAAGTAAACCGTGAAGCGCGAGTAAACCGAATCCGATGCATTGAAGAACGTCGCTTTGAAAAAATTGCAGATAATCGGTTGTTGATGCTTCTAATATCAATTTTCGAGCTGACATAAACGGCAAATGGAGAATATAACCAAGTATTAATATCAGAAGTATCCTGCCCAATCTTCTTGCAAACGGAGGATCCCAGTGGTGATAATCTTCCCATCGTTTTCTGGTCGAAAGAACAAACGTTAGCCCAGAACCAAAAAGAAAAGCCGGCGCGCTCACACCGTGGAAAAAATCGTGAAATTGGAACACCGCCGACTCTATTATTTTATTGTCTAATAGCGCCCTAAATGTATGACCCTGTAACATCATCAATATTACAAGGCCTCGATATAAGTCTATAAATAAATATCTCGGTTTCTCTATAGTCGTTTGGCTGACCATCAGGCTCCGAGAACACAATTAATCGCCACCGTACTTACGATATCGTCAATGCCACAACCGCGCGATAAATCGAAGCAGGGTTTTTTTAGTCCTTGCACAATTGGTCCGATTGCCTCAGCGCCACCCAAACGCTGAGCCAACTTATAACCGATGTTCCCGGCGTTTAAATCAGGAAAAATCAGAACGTTTGCGTTTCCTTGCACGGGACTGCCGGGGGCTTTCGATTGCGCAACTTTGAGAACAATTGCTGTATCGAGTTGCATCTCACCGTCAACAATCAACTTGGGAGCTTTTTGTTTTACGAGTGCAGTCGCTTGCTGAACTTTTTCTATT
>JAHJRJ010000053.1 GCA_018830765.1 Bacteroidota bacterium
GAAGACGTCGAATATGTTGATTCGATAAAGGAAGACGTCCGTTGGTTGGGATTTGACTGGGATGATAGAGAATATTATGCATCCGACTATTTTGATCAACTGCACGATTACGCCGTTCAACTTATCAAAAAAGGAAAGGCGTATGTATGTGATTTGACTGCAGATGCGATTCGTGACTATCGCGGAACTCTAACTGAGCCGGGAAAAGAAAGCCCGTACCGCACTCGTTTCGTCGAAGAAAATTTGGATTTGTTCCGAAGAATGCGCAACGGTGAATTTCCTGACGGGTCACGCACTTTACGAGCTAAAATTGATATGTCGTCTCCCAATCTAAATATGCGCGACCCAATAATGTACCGTATTTTGCGTGCAACGCACCATCGAACCGGCGATAAATGGTGCATCTATCCGATGTACGATTGGGCACACGGTCTGAGCGATTCAATAGAAAGAATAACTCATTCGATTTGTACGCTGGAGTTTGAGGACCACCGTCCGCTGTATGATTGGTTTTTAGATGAATTGGGAGTATATCATCCGCAGCAAATTGAGTTTGCTCGACTCAACTTAAGCTACACAGTAATGAGTAAAAGAAGATTATTGCAATTAGTCGAAGAAGGTTTCGTTAACAGTTGGGACGACCCACGTATGCCGACTATTACAGGTTTAAGAAGAAGGGGATACACTCCCGAAGCAATCAGGAATTTTGCCGACCGGATTGGAATGGCAAAAAGAGAAAATATGATTGATGTCGCTCTTCTCGAAGATAGTTTAAGAGATGATTTGAATAAACACGCACCCAGAGTTATGGCTGTTTTACGTCCTTTAAAAGTTGTAATCGATAATTATCCTGAGGGTCAGGTAGAAGAGCTTAGTGCAATTAATAATCCGGAAGATCCTGAAATGGGTTCGCGAAAAGTTCCTTTCTCAAAAATCATTTATATCGAACAAGATGATTTCAAGGAAATTCCTCCTAAAAAATATTTTCGTCTTTCACCCGGTAACGAGGTACGCTTGAGATACGCTTATATAATTAAGTGTGTGGATGTTGTTAAAGACAAAGAAACAGGAGAAGTGTTAGAGCTGCATTGTACTTATGACCCTGCAACCAAGAGTGGCTCTCCACAAAGTCAGCGAAAGGTTAAGGGAACAATTCACTGGGTTTCGGCAGAGCATGTGATTAATGCAGAAGTGCGATTGTACGACCGGCTTTTCACAGTTGAAAACCCGGGCGGAGAAAACTGGAAGAGCTATATCAATCCGAACTCGTTAGAAGTTCTAAATGATTGTAAGCTTGAGAAAAGTATGTCCGCTACGAAACCACAGGATCGTTTTCAGTTTGAACGGTTGGGTTATTTTTGTGCTGATAATGATTCGACAACCGAAAAACCAATTTTTAATCGAACAGTCCCTCTGCGCAACATTTGGTCTAAGATACAAAAAGTTTGATTATCAACAGAGAAAATAATATATTTTGCACAGTTATGGCAGACCAAGATGTAATTCGAATCAAAAATGCGGTATTTTATGCTTACCACGGCGTGGGTAAGGATGAACAAAATTTAGGTGGTAAATTTGAAGTTGATATCGAGATGCATTCCAATTTTTCCGCTGCTGTTAAGAGCGACAACCTCAAGCAGACGGTGGATTATGAAAATGTTTATTCGTTGATAAAAAATTTAGTTAACGAAAAAAAATATTATTTGTTAGAAACACTAGCAGAAACGATAGCGAGTGAAATATTACATACATATCGTAACGTCATTTCGGTTATTGTCAGACTTCGCAAGCCGCATCCTCCTGTGAAAGGTGTAGTTGATTATGTAGAGGTAGAAATAAGGCGGAATAGAAGCTGATCATGTTTCGTGTATACTTAGGACTCGGATCGAATGTCGGCGACAGAATTAGTTTTCTATCGAAAGCGCTCAAAGAACTTAACAATATTACTCGTGTCGGTCGGGTATCATCTGTGTATGAAACCGAACCGTGGGGCGTCGAAGGTCAGAATCGTTTTTTCAATTTAGTCGTAGAAGTCGAAACAAACTTATACCCACTAGAACTTTTAGAAAAAATTCAAACTATTGAAAAAAAACTCGGAAGGAAAAAAGATTCGCATATGAAGCCGCGGACGATGGATATAGACATTCTCTTTTACAACGGCTGGTCATTTGAAAACAATGTTATAACTATTCCGCATCCCGAGCTGGAACGAAGAAGATTTGTGCTCGAACCGATAAGCGAGATTGCACCCATGGCGGTTCACCCAAGCTTGGGAAAAACTATGATTTCTTTGTTACGACATTGCCGCGACCGAAGTTTAGTTATGAGAACCAATAACACTTTATTGAAATAATTGAAGGATAATCAATTGCTAAATATCCAATCTTTAATCGAAAATTCAGAAATCAGACACATCGCCATCGAAGGAGTAATCGGAGCAGGGAAAACAAGCTTGGCGTGTCGACTCGGCGAACTTCTTAATGCTAAAGTCGTGTTGGAGAAATTCGAAGAGAATCCTTTTCTCCCCAAATTTTATGAAGAACCGATACACTATGCATTTCAGACGCAAATATTCTTTCTGTTAAATCGTTTTAAACAGCAGCAGGAATTATTCCAAGCCGATTTGTTCCATAGGTTCCTCGTTACAGATTACATTTTCGAGAAAGATAAAATATTCGCATACTTAAATCTCGTCGACGATGAACTTAAACTTTACGAAAACCTCATCGGCAGCATGGAACATAACATACCTACTCCAGACCTCGTGGTTTACATCCAGTCGAGCGTAGAGACACTAATGTCAAATATCAAAAAACGGAGCCGCGATATCGAAAAGAATATGTCGGTGGATTACATCCGCGATTTGAGCGAAGCGTATAACTACTTCTTCTTTCGCTATAAAGCCGCCCCGCTTCTAATTGTGAACGCTACTGCCATAGATTTTGTCAACGATAAAAATGATTTTGAAGACCTTGTGAAAGAAATATTGCGCCCTAACAAAGCTCCCGTTGAATACTACAATCCGATTAAAAAACAAAAATTATAGATAAGATGTTGAGAATAATATTAATAATAATTTTACTGTATTTCTTGTGGAGAATGTTAAAGATTATTTTTAGGATAATGAATAGAAAGAGGGACTTATTCGACAGTACAAAAGAAAGAAAATATCCGTTTAAGGATATTGAAGAAGCAAAATTCGAAGATATAACTGGCCAAAAGGGGAATGGAGAACCCGAGGGAGAAGAACCCCCTAAAAAGTAATATTCAGAAGTAATAATATTTTATGAACACAAACCAAGAAGTTCCTGCCAATCTCGAACAAGAAATTTACAAACTTAAAAAACACTTAAACGCAGTTATATTAGCTCACTACTACCAATTTCCCGAGATACAGGATTTGGCGGATTTTGTAGGTGATAGTCTCGAACTCTCCCGAAAAGCTGCTGCAACTGATGCTAAAGTTATAGTTTTTGCCGGTGTTCACTTTATGGCAGAAACGGCAAAAATATTAAGTCCTCATAAACAAGTGTTACTGCCTGATTTAGAAGCGGGCTGCTCGCTCGCTGAAGGCTGTCCCGCAGATGCGTTTAAACTTTTCAAAGAACAACATCCTGATCATATCGTTATTACATATATCAACTCGAGTGCTGAAGTCAAGGCATTAAGCGACATCATCTGCACATCGAGCAGCGCGGAAAAGATAATTCGACAACTACCTGAGAGCCAACCAATTATATTTGCACCCGATAGAAACTTAGGTAAATATTTGATGAAGAAGACAGGCCGCGATATGGTGTTGTGGCAGGGGTCGTGTATTGTGCATGAGACTTTCAACGAAAGAAAGATATTGGAGTTGAAGACTCAGCATCCCGGTGCAAAACTTATTGCCCATCCCGAATGTGAGGAGTCGCTACTCGCCGAAGCCGACTTCATTGGTTCTACGAGCGGTCTGTTGAAACACGTTTGTGAAAGTAGTGACAAGGAATTTATCGTTGCCACAGAAGTAGGCATTATTCACCAAATGCAGATACATTGTCCTGATAAGTTATTCATTCCTGCCCCTCCAAATGATGCTTCTTGTTCCTGTAATGAATGTCCTTACATGAAATTGAACACGATGGAAAAACTATATCTTTGCATGAAGAACCGCTCGCCTGAAATATTAATTAACGAGAACCTACGACAGAGAGCACTTCTCCCAATCCAGCGAATGCTTGAGATGTCAGCTTAACCTCCGACCAACTTTCCCATCCCTCCACTATTCCAACTTTGCAATATTCCATCTCTCCAAAACTCCGACAATCCACTACTCCATAAATCCTCCTTTCCTGACTTCCGCAAGGATATTACAACAAAAAATTAACTGGTTGTAAAATAATGCGTTAGTGTCTTATGACTTGTTAAACTGGGTGCTGCAATGTAAAAAACCGGAAACTATGTGGCTAAAGCCGATATCCAGTTCAATTTCTTAATCAGTTCACTGAAGTGAACTGCTATATATGCTCACAAAGTTCTAAGACAGCTATTTTAAATTGCTATTACAGTTGACTTGAGTCAACTGATAAAAACAATAAGGAAAATAATTGGCTTCAGCCACATAAAAATTCAAAAAGGTATTAGGTGCTGCAATGCGGAAAACAGGAGCGAATGCTTGAGATATCGGCTTAACATCCGACCAACGTTCACATCTCTCTGTGCCGAAGGCACATCAGCCTTCAGCGGACAATATTCCATAAATCTCTCTTTCGATGGTTTTGTTTGAACATCAATTATTTCTTTTGTATATTCTATACAATTAAAAAGTAAAAATATCGAATATGACTCATTATTACATCGAAGAACTCTCAAAATACGTCGGCGATGAAGTCGAAATTAAAGGTTGGGTTTATAACAAACGGTCGAGCGGTAAAATCAGGTTCATAATTGTGCGCGACGGAACCGGAATTGTTCAATGTATCATGATGAAGAATGCTATTTCTGAAGAGGTCTTTACGAAATTCGATGAACTGACTCAGGAATCTTCGCTAATTGTGGTTGGAAAAGTTCGTAAAGAAAACCGCGCACCCGGCGGATATGAATTAGAGATTAGCGATATAAAAATTGTTAACATCGCAAAAGATTATCCAATTACACCTAAAGAGCACGGCATAGAGTTCCTCTCGGATATTCGACATCTTTGGCTGCGTTCCTCCCGTCAACATGCGATTATGAGAATTCGGCACCAGATTATTCGTGCCATCCGTGAGTTTTTTGATAATCGAGGATTCTTACTTCTCGATGCACCGATATTTACTCCGGCAGCGTGTGAGGGAACATCCACGCTTTTTGAGACCGAATATTTTGACCTCGGAAAAGCTTATTTAACTCAATCGGGTCAATTGTATGGTGAAGCTGGTGCATTAGCATTCGGAAAAATTTATGTTTTCGGTCCGACATTCCGTGCAGAGAAATCAAAGACCCGCAGACATTTAACTGAATTCTGGATGGTCGAGCCTGAAGTTGCATGGAACGATTTGAATGATAATATGGAACTTGCAGAAGAGTTTTTGGAATATATAGTAACTTCGGTTTTAAATAACCGTCAACAAGAATTGAAAGTATTGGAACGCAACACGGAATATTTAGAGAAAGTGAAGAAACCATTCCCGCGCGTCAGTTATGATGAAGCGGTCGATATTCTCAAGAAAAACGGAATTGCTTTTGAATGGGGTAATGATTTCGGCGGCACTGATGAAACCATAATTTCCAACCAGTTCGATAGACCTGTCATTGTTCATCGCTATCCTTCCGAGGTTAAGGCATTTTATATGAAACGCGACCCTGAAAATCCAAAAGTTGCTTTGGCTATGGACGTGCTTGCACCCGAAGGTTACGGCGAAATCGTAGGTGGCAGTCAACGTGAAGATGATTACGATACATTGCTTTCAAGAATTAACGAACACAAATTGCCGGTTGAAGCGTTCGAATGGTATCTTGATTTACGCCGCTACGGGTCAGTCCCACACGCAGGGTTCGGGCTTGGTGTCGAAAGAACTGTATCGTGGATTTGCGGACTTGAACATATTCGCGAAACAATACCATTCCCACGGATGATTTACCGTTTAACACCATAATCATTGCAAAATGAAAACTGCAAAATGAAAAATGCAAAGTGTAAAATATAAAATTTAAAATGTTAAAAGTAGAACACATACGAAAAGAATATTCAACTGTAGTTGCGGTTGATGATGTTTCTCTCGAAGTTAAACGAGGTGAAATATTTGGACTCATCGGACCAAACGGTGCGGGAAAAACTACGACGATTCGAACTATTTTAAACATTATAAAACCGGATGCAGGACAAATCTTATTCGATGGTTTACCGTTTAGCGATAACATTCAAAACAACATAGGTTATCTTCCAGAGGAACGAGGGCTTTACAAAAAGAACAAACTTCTAAACACGATAATTTATTTTGCAACATTGAAAGGTGTCTCGCCTCCTGAAGCAAAGAAGAAAGCCACTGAATGGCTGAAGAGGCTCGATTTAATTTTCTATGCTGACAAAAAAGTTGAGGAACTTTCCAAAGGAAACCAACAAAAAGTCCAATTTATTATTTCTATTCTTCACGACCCGGAACTCGTAATACTTGATGAACCTTTTTCAGGCCTCGATCCAGTGAATCAGATAGTTCTCAAAGATATTTTTATGGATCTAAAACAAAAAGGAAAGGCAATTATTTTTTCGACACACATGATGGAACAAGCGGAGAAATTGTCGGATAAGATTTGCTTAATCAATCGGGGAAAGGTTGTTATAGAAGGCGATCTTCATGAAGTTAAATCGAGGTTTGGGAAAAATACAGTTCATGTCGAGTTTGATGGTGATGGTTCAGTATTAAAATCGATAGATGGAATTAAAAAATTACTGCTCTACGAAAATACTGCCGAATTCGAAGTAACCGATCATCAAACCAATCAAAAAATAATGGCGGAATTATTACCAAAGTTAAAAATTAAAAAATATGAATTGGTGGAACCATCGTTGCATTCTATATTCTTGGAGTTGGTGGGTGGCGAAAAACTAACTCAGAAGGAGGGGAGGGAAGCGCAATGAACAAAGCATTAGCAGTCGCCCGATGGGAATATGTAGAAAAAATAAAATCGAAAGCATTTTTGATTTCCCTTTTCATCATGCCGCTGATAATGATTGGAGTAAGTGTTATTCCAACATTGCTGCTGACCAGGCCCGATACTGAACCGCGTGTTATTGGGATAATAGATGAAACTGGAGAAATGACACAGCTTCTTTCGGCAAAATTCGAAGAAAAATACAAACTTCCGGATGGAAGACCTAATTACATTTTCCGAAGCATCGGACAACAACCGTTACTCGATTTTGCTGAAGCTAAAAAAGAGGGCGATGGGTTGGTTATAAGTGAAGCAATCGAAGGCTATGTGATATCGAAATCATCTATCTTGAACGATTCGACTTTCGAATATCGATCTCAGAATATAGGGAATAGACGATTAACGGAGAGATTGAATAGAACAATACGTGATGTCATCATTGAAAAAAAGCTGAAGGCAGAAGGGCTTGATCCTGAGGACATCAAAAAACTCACATCCCCGATCGAGATTAAATCCGTCAAGCTATCGAAAAGTGGTGAAGAAGAAGAAGGCGGTTTCGAAAAAGTGTTTTTTAGCGCCCTTATATTCATAATGATGATGATGTTTTTAGTGATGACATCGGGACAACTGTTAGTTCGCAGCATGGTTGAAGAAAAGTCGAATAGAATCGTAGAAGTGTTGATGTCGTCATGCTCGGCAAAGGATTTAATGGTTGGGAAGATTTTAGGACTAAGCGGACTTGGTTTTACTCAAATAGGTTTTTGGGCATTGATAGGTA
>JAHJRJ010000276.1 GCA_018830765.1 Bacteroidota bacterium
AATAAATACAGTTTGATTTCTTTGAGAAACAATTACCGTGATAACCCGTCGGTAACCGATGGCAAAATCAGAAGTTTGAAATTGAATTTCAGATATGGCAATGATCCCGTATTCTTAAATCTCGTCCCTGTTGATGCAATCGAAATATCCGTTGAATATACAAACCCGAAGATTGCCCAAAGCGATTTCGATTTTACGCGTTACTACATATCATCATCCTACAATTTCAAAACTTTCTTACGAAGTCATCTCTTCTCTCCTACGATGCGCGTTAATATATCTGCGGGATTATCTTCCGGCAACTTGCCGCCACAAAAATTATTTACTGCCGATACAAGACTTAGCGGCTATGCACCATTGGGGGTTTTAAAATCAGGAGGCGTTAAGCAGTTTACCGGCGACAGGTTCGTCCTTATTAGCGCCGAGCATAACTTTCGCAGCATCCCGTTTCTCGCGTTGGGAATTCCGTATCTGTATAAAAAGAACATCGAATTAATCATCCATTCTTCGGCTGTTAAAATTGATACGGGCTCTACTTCTCTCACAAATAACTGGTACTTTGAAGGCGGCATCGGCGTCGGGAAGATTTTCGATATTTTGCGGCTTGATTTGACCTACAGGTTCAATAAACCTTCGAAATTATTCATAACCGTTTCAACTTCTTCGATATTTTAAAAATCGACTGAAACATACTCTCATCATTTTCGAATATTACGGTAGCTAATAATTCGAAAGGAGAAAAAATGGCAAACAGATTTATTATTTTAATTTCGATTTTTTTTATTTTTATCACTTTCCAATTCACATCTTGTTATGGACTTCATTTTAATCGTGAAACCCAAGAAGAGTTTTTAAAAACTTACACAGTACAACCCGGCACAAAACTCGAACTCTACAACAGAAACGGAAGCGTCTTTGTAAGCACGTGGGATAAAGATTATGTTGAAGTTTACGCCGTTAAAAGATCGCGCTACGGAAAAAGGGATTTGGGAAAAGTAAAAATAGAAGTTAAACAAAACGGACGATTGACGGTAAGAACAAAATCCGACAGGTTTATATCTGGCGTATCGGTTGACTATGAAATCAAATTACCGGGCGACGTTGTAGTAGATAGGGTCGAAAATTCAAACGGAATGATTAAGTTAGAAGGAGCAAAAGGCGATGCACGCCTGATTACTTCGAACGGTTCAATAACAGTAAAAGATTGGGACGGATACATCGACGCGAAAACAAGCAACGGCAGCATTCGAATATTTGGCAACACGGGAATCGATAAAGTCGAAACTTCAAACGGAAGCATCGAAGCGGAAATTTCTAGGCTTGGCGAAGACAACGTTAAAATTACTACTTCGAACGGCTCAATAAAACTTTACATTTCCGAAAATATTAATGCCGATTTGGAGATGAAGACCTCCAACAGTAGAATACAGTTGAACGATGTTGAAATTCTCACAAGAAATGTATCGAAAAATTATATTAAAGGAAAAGTCGGAAAAGGTGGAAACTTGATTTTTGTGAAAACCTCAAACGGGAGTATCGATTTGTATAAACTTCGCTGACATTTTAAAAATATCAGCCGTAAAGAAAAGGGTTTTACTCGTAAAGAGTGAACCCTTTTTTACTGACATTGAGATGAAAATGTGTTATATTTTTTATCGCAAGCGGATACATCCAACCCGAAAGAAGAACAGCAATGTCAAAAGCGGGTATCAAGGATTTTATCCAGAAACCTTATCAATCGTTAAATTTATTGAGAAAGATTCGCCAAGTCCTCATTGTAAAAAAAAGGAGTTCTTATGACAAAACTTTACTTATTACCAGTTCTGCTTTTCTTGGTATTCTTGGGCTGTGGACAAAATATTAACCTCGACAGAGAAAAAGAAAATCTTTTAAAAACTGATGCTGAATTTTCACAGATGTCTTCAGAAAAAAATGCCGCAGAAGCTTTTTACACTTACTTTGCAGATAACGGAATTCAAATACGACCAAACGGTGATACAATCGTTGGTAAAGATTCCATACGTGAACATTTAACATCACCGCAAAAGTATATATTAACTTGGGAACCGAAAATGGCGGAAGTTTCAAATTCAGGGGATCTTGGTTATACATGGGGAACTTATAAGACAAAATTCGAAGGACCACAAGGCAAGCCGCTAGAAAGAACAGGAAAATATTTGACTGTCTGGAAGAAACAAAACGATGGCGGCTGGAAAGTTATCGCAGATATCGGAAATCAGGATACGCCAAAATGAAGACTCCCCGACGCAAGCGTCGGGGTATCGTTTTGTCATACCAGCGTATGCTGGTACCCATTCTCTGGATTCCGGCTTTCGCCGGAATGACGCAGCAATCTGCGGGGAATTAAACCCGCGTCTTCTCGTCCGCCAAAGTCCGCCACGGCGGACGAAGGCGGATTAAAGAATATCTTGAGGTACGGACCGCAGAAGCCTGTTGTTCCAAATACAACACCGGAGAACAGACAGAAGAATCGTCGGATTGAGTTCTTCCGAACGAAGTAACTATCAATTACTTTGCACCTCTCTGTTTCATTTAATGTAAATTTAGTACCAATTATAAAACCCCGTCGAGTTGGCAGGGGTTTTTTGCTATAGGATAATGAGTTCCTTTGCTTTTCACTATCAATTTAATTATATTTTTTACCGAATTTATGATTTATATACGATAATGCCAGCCAATACTAATCCGCGTAGGAAAGCGAAAGAAAAATATACGTTTCTACTGATTCCTAATAAAGAATCGAAGAAACAAAGAAGCGTTGTAATCGGTAAAATAGGTATTTTTTTAGTTGTTATTGTCCTAATCGGTTCTATTTCCTTTATCACGGTCGGTTTATTAGTTTTCACTCCTTTAGGAAATTTCTTACCGATAGATAACCCTGAGTTAGAAAATAAGTACGGTAAACAGATTATCGCAGTCCAAGAAAAATTGAATATCCTTTTAGAAGAGATAGTATCACTCAGGCAATACAATCTACAATTACGGAAAGTGCTCGGCGAAAAAATAACAGAAAGCGATACCGTGAGTGCCCTAAAAACCTTAGCCACGGCAATAGAACCAGAACAGTTCGAAAAAAAACCGGTTCTCAGTGCTGATAAATTCGAGTCGTCCGACCTTACGAATGAAAACTTTTTACCAGCACGAAATTTCCAAGAAATGGATATCCTGCAGCCCGAATTCCCGTTAGTAAAACCGGTATTAGGATTTCAAACCCGAGGTTATAATCCCGATGAAGGGCATTTTGGAATTGATATCAGCGGGAAAGAAGGTTCTCCGGTTTTAACTGCTGCCGCAGGAACCGTGATATTTTCAGATTGGTCATACGATTATGGTTTTATGATGGTTATTTCTCACGGAGAAGGTTTCGTAACAGTTTATAAACACAACCAAAGATTATTAAAATCTGAAGGGGAACCGGTAAAGCGCGGCGAACCGATTGCTCTGTTGGGTAATACCGGAAAAAAGAGTACAGGTCCACATCTCCATTTTGAAATATGGAAAAATGGTTTTGCTCTTGACCCGAATGAATTCATAATAAATTAATAAATAATCGGAGTATATAATTGGCATCAAAAAGCGAAATATCGAATGAGCTTAATTTAATCGGACCCGGTACAGTCATCGAAGGCAAACTTCGCAGTCGAGGAAATATCAGAATCGACGGAAAAATTATCGGCGAATTAATTGCAAGCGAAAGTGTATCCGTAGGAACGTCGGGCGAAATTGAAGGTTCAGTTTCCGCTAAAAATGTTTCCGTCAGCGGAAAGGTTAAAGGAAGCATTAACGCACAGGAAAAACTGATTTTCGAAAGCAAGGCTGTTGTCAATGGCGATATCCGCGCCGCAAAATTAGTAATTGACGAAGGCGCTGTTTTCGACGGTAACTGTAGTATGTCGGGCAACAAGCCGGTGCAAATTGTTCCCGAACCAAAGCCGTCCGTCTGTACAGACGGATGAAATTGGGGGATTTTAACAGTTTAGCTAAAGCATACCGCGAAGCAATGCCGTATCTAACGATCGGCATTCAGATGGCGGCAATCGTTGTGATTTTATTTTTCGTCGGTAAATGGGCTGACGAAAAATTGAGCACGTCACCGTGGTTATTATTATTAGGAATTTTTCTCGGAATCGGTTCAAGTTTTTACCATTTTTTTAAAACAGTAATTGAAATGGACAAAAAATCATCAAATAAAAATCATCAAAAATGAAATTCGACAAATCGTTCTTAAAGCAAGTTTTTTACATACTGGTGGGAACATCCGTTCTCGGAATTTACCCTCTCTACAAGTTCGGTTCTGTCGAGACTATTACTGCCGTAGTCAGCGGTGTGGCGCTCGCTACCTTCAATATTTTTTTAGGATACATCTCCATAGAGTTAGCTTTTGAAAAATCGATGACGAAATTCTTAAAAGCAATTCTCGGCGGCATGGGTATTCGATTATTAATTTTACTTTCAGCCATGGTTTTTTTCATAAAAGTTTTGAATTTCCATACGCTGGCATTTACAATTACCTTATTAGGATTTTATGCAATCTATTTAGTGATAGAAATTCTTTTTATCGATAAAAAAGTACGTTTAAAAACTTATTAATCAATATGGTCTGTTCTCTTTTAGATACTTTAAATACGCACACCCAAACTGCAGCATCTGTAACCGATACAGTATTGTCTCATACAGAACATAAAGAAAATATTTTCGTAGAACTCCTTCATCACATTCAAGACAGTAAATCGGTCGAAATTCCGTTCGATCATATCGAACTACCCCATTTCCTCCCTATCAATATTTTCGGAATCGAATTTGATTTATCGATAACCAAACACGTAGTTTTTTTATGGGTTGCCGCTTTCATAGTACTTATCGTAACTGTTGCCGCCGCACGGCGGAACAAAAAAACTCTTATTCCAAAAGGTATCGGAAATTTAATCGAAGTATTTATCGTATTTATTAGAGATGAAATCGTAGTCCCCAACATGGGCAGGAGTGGCATAAAGTATATGCCGTATTTATTAACCACTTTTTTCTTCATCCTTATAATGAATCTTATAGGTTTAGTCCCATACGGCGCAACTTCGACGAGCAACGTCAGCGTAACTGCGGGTTTGGCTATTATCGCTTTTATAATGATTCAATATTCAGCTATAAGAAAGCAGGGATTAGGGCATTACCTGGCACATCTCACGGGCGGCATGCATTGGATTTTATGGCCCATAATGATACCGACTGAAATACTCGGACTTCTCACAAAGCCATTTGTGCTTTGCATCCGTCTTTTCGCTAACATGACCGGTGGGCACATAGTTATCGTTTCCTTAATCGGATTGATTTTTATCTTTCAGACTATTTGGATTGCACCAATTCCGATTGCATTCTTAATTGGAATTAATATGTTCGAAATTTTTGTAGCATTACTTCAGGCATATATTTTTACGATATTGACGGCAATATTTATGGGGCTTGGAATGCAAGCTTCTGAGCACGAAGAAAATTCGCATTAATTAATAAACAAAATAATAATAAACGGAGATATAAAATGGAAGCAAACGCATTAGGATATTTAGCTGCCGGATTCGGCGCAGCCGCAATAGTAATCGGTGCAGCACTTGGTATAGGCAAACTTGCAGCAGCAGCGATGGAAGCGAGCGGTCGCCAACCCGAAGTTGCAGGACAAGTCAGAACGACAGTGTTAATTGCAGCAGCGTTAATCGAAGGTGCTACCTTCTTTGCACTTGCTATTTGCATTATTTTAGCAACTAAATAAAAAATATAATTCGAGAATAAATTGTTAGAAATAAATCCCGGACTTATAGTTTGGACAATAATTACATTCATACTTTTGTTAGTCCTATTGCGTGCATTTGCCTGGAAACCGCTGTTATCGGCGCTTGAAAGACGCGAAGAGCACATCCGCAGTTCTATCGAACGTGCTGAGAGTGCCGCACAGGAAGCCGAACAGCTTGCTGCACAGAACCGCAAATTTATTTCTGAAGCTGAAGCAAAATCACAGAAGCTTTTGAAAGAGGGCCGTGAACTCGGAGAAAAACTAAAATCCGAAATTGTCGAAAAAGCTAATCAGCAGTCGAAATACGTAATCGAACAGGCAAAGTTAGAAATCGAACGGGAAAAAGAAGCCGCACTGATGAAGCTACGCGGCGAGGTCGCCGATTTAGCGATTTTAGCAGCGAGTAAAATTCTCGGCGAGATTCTCGATTCTGACAAACACCGGAAAGTCATCGATTCATTTTTAGAAGAATTACCTAAGAACTGATTATGAAAGAACACAGAGTTGCGCAACGATACGCAAGAGCCGTCCTGCAGTTAGCCGAAGAACAAAATAAAATCGACCGGGTCACGGCTGATTTTCAACTCATCGAAAAGATGATAAAATCGTCGCGCGATTTCGTCCTATTTCTACAAAGCCCAATCATCAATGCCGAGAAGAAGAAAAAAATATTTCTCGCTCTGTTCAAAGATAAGGTTGATGAATTAACGTTTACATTTATACTTCTGCTAGCAAATAAAAATCGCGAGATGATTATTCCGGCTATCATTTCCCAATATAATGAGTTGTTGGACGAAAAGCGCGGGATGGCCGAAGCCGAGGTAACGTCAGCGGCTCCGTTTACGGACAAACAATCGGGTGTAATTATGAACAAACTCGAATCAATGACAAAGAAAAAAATTCGAATGAAATTTAAGTCCGACCCTGCCCTTATCGGGGGTTTCAAGGTAAGAATCAAAGATACCGTATGGGACGGAAGTATTCTTCATCAATTTGAAACTTTGAGAGAAAAATTTTCCGGAGTCGGTAAAACAAAATAATAGGTATTACAGAATGCGAATTATAATTTTTATTATTCTTTTCATTACTTCTAATAATTTTATATTTTCTCATGCAAATGGAATAATTCAAGGTATTGTTTTAGATGCAAACACGAGGCAGCCTTTTGAAGGTGCGAATATCATTTTAAAGGAATTGACGATTGGGGCAATTACAGACAAGGATGGTTCTTTTTATTTGAAAAATGTTCCATTTGGAAATTACAAAATCATAATAAGTCACATTGGCTATGAATCGATTGAATTGACTATCGAAGTTTCTAACGAAGGAGTAAATTTAAAAGAAATATTACTCATCCCTTTGATAATTTATGAGAAACCTTTTGTAGTAACTGCCAACCGAATTCCTTTAGAACCAATTTATATAAATAAATCTGTCGAAGTTATAGGATCCGATCTCATAAATACAACAAATGCAAATTCAATTGAGGGTATACTCCATCAGGTAAGTAATATCGATGTAAAACCAAGAGGTATATTTGGTGTTCAAGCAAACGTTGGCATAAGAGGTTCACTATTCAGCCAAAATTTAATTTTATTAAATGGAGTCAGAATAAATGATCCGCAAACAGCCCACCACAATTTTAATATCCCAGTTTCAGTTAATCAAATCAAGCGTATAGAAATCCTGAAAGGTCCCGGCTCAACTCAATATGGTCCCGATGCCTTTGGAGGTATTATTAATATTGTCACGAAAGAACCGGAATTCGAGCAATTTAGAGTTCGTATAAGCGTAGGAGAAAACAAGTATTTTTCTGGTTTGGGAAGTTATGAAACAAATCTTAATTGGATTAGTACGCATAATAGCTTCGAAATGAAAAGCTCTTCGGGTTACCGTTATGATACTGATTTTAAAATATGGAATGTTTCTTCGAATAACTTTATAAAATTACCATTTGGTGATTATAATCTTTTGGCAGGTTATATAGATAAGGAGTTTGGAGCGTACGATTTTTATACTCCAGGTCGTAACTACCCATCGAAGGAATGGACAAATACCGGCTTTGTTAATATTAGAACTAAACTTGTACTTGATGGAATTACCGTCAACCCAAAAGTTTATTATCGCCGAAACTATGATAAGTTTATGCTTGATTTAAGAACACCCGATAAATTTGTCAATATTCATACTACGCATTTATATGGAGGGGAAATAGTTGCTGCAAAAAAAGTAGGTAATAATATCTTCCTAACGGGCGGTTTTGAATATTCAGAGGATAAGATTACGAGTACAAAATTAGGTGATCACAATCGTTCGTTATTTGGGTATTTTATTAATGCTCAGATGATTTATGAAAGCAGATTTAATATTGATGTTGGTATCAGGGTAGATCATCATTTAGATTATGGTGTTCAGTTTAATCCGACGGTTGGATTAGGTTATTTGTTTTCACGGACAGGAAAAATATTTTTAAATTCTGGCAGGGCATTCCGAGCCCCAAGTTATACTGAATTATATTATTCCGACCCGGTAAACGTCGGTAATGCAGAATTAAAACCGGAGATAGGATGGTCGTACGAATTGGGATTCCAAAATTATTTTAGTACATCATTTGAAACTAATGGTTCGGTTTTTTTGAGAAAGCAAAGTAATATCATAGACTATGTCCAATATTTTGTCGGTGATAAGTTTTATGCTGAAAATTTTACAAAAGCAAATACAAGCGGCGCGGAATTATCTATGAAATGGACATTAATTAATCTTACTAATAATTTTATTATTAATATCATATCAATTCAATATAATTATCTTGATTCAAAAATTGATCGCAGGGGAATTTTTAATTCAAAATATAATTTTACACATCCTAGACATCAAATAAATTCACTTGTTTCTTTTACATTACCATTCAACTTTTTAACGACAGTTTCTTTAACTCAAAAATATAAATTGGATAAAACAAAATATACTCTATTTGATTTGAAAACATCCAAAAATATTTCAAGCATAAATGTTTTTATAGATATATTAAATCTTTTTAATAAAGCGTACGAGGAAATCAAAGGAGTACCTTTACCGGGCAGGTGGATTATTCTAGGATTTGATTGGGTTATAAAAACAGATAAACAATCTTATTAGCAAATATACAAGGACACAAAATGGTAGAAATACAACCGGATGAAGTATCGGCAATATTACGCAAACAACTACTACACTTCGAAAAAGAAGTCGATACGTATGAAGTAGGAACAGTACTCCAGGTCGGCGATGGAATCGCACGTATTTACGGTCTGCAAAAAGTAATGGTAAGCGAGTTAATCGAATTTCCTAACGGAGTTTTCGGGATGGTATTGAACTTGGAAGAAGACAATGTCGGATGTATTCTTTTCGGTGAAAGCAAATATATCAAAGAGGGTGATACGGTAAAACGCACAGGAAGGGTTGCTTCTATGCCCGTCGGTGAAAGTATGTTAGGCAGAGTGATAAACCCGTTAGGTCAACCAATCGACGGAAGAGGTCATATCAAGGCCGAAAAATTTCTTCCGATCGAACGAAAAGCATTGGGCGTGATACAACGTCAACCCGTAAAAGAACCGGTACAGACGGGATTAAAAGCAGTTGATGCAATGATTCCGATCGGCAGAGGCCAGCGCGAATTAATTATCGGCGACAGGCAAACCGGTAAAACTGCAATTGCGCTCGACACTATTATTAATCAAAAGTTTACTCACACCGAGCGAGCACGTGAGTTGGGCGTAAAACCGGTATTCTGTATTTATGTCGCTATCGGACAAAAAGGTTCGACAGTCGCGCAAGTCGTAGCTAAATTAGAAGAAGCTGGCGCGATGGAATATACAACTGTTATATCGGCAACGGCCAGCGACCCAGCACCGATGCAATTCATAGCACCATACTCAGGCACCACGTTAGGCGAATTTTTTAGGGACGGCGGCAGACACACTGTTGTTGTTTACGACGACCTTTCGAAACACGCTCAATCATACCGTCAGGTATCGTTGTTACTCAGAAGACCCCCGGGACGTGAGGCATATCCCGGCGACATATTCTACTTGCACTCACGCTTACTCGAACGTGCGTCAAAACTCAGCGAAGAACTCGGCGGCGGAAGTTTAACAGCGCTTCCGATTATCGAAACACAAGCCGGCGATGTATCGGCTTATATTCCTACAAACGTGATCTCAATTACAGACGGACAGATATATCTTGAGCCGGGCTTGTTCAACTCCGGCGTCCGACCTGCTATTAACGTTGGTATTTCCGTTTCGCGTGTCGGCGGCAATGCTCAGATTAAAGCTATGAAAAAAATAGCCGGCAGATTGCGCTTAGACTTGGCTCAGTATCGTGAATTGGAGGCCTTTGCAAAATTCGGATCCGACTTGGATAAATCAACGCAAGCACAATTAAGACGCGGTTCACGACTTGTAGAGCTTCTTAAACAAGGGCAATACGCACCTATGTCTGTAGAAGATCAAATCGTTGTTATTTTCGCAGGTACAAATGGTTATTTGGATGAGCTGCCCTTAGAACATGTTAAGCGGTTTGAGAATGAGTTATTAGAAACGATGCACTTAAAACACGAAGACACGCTTAAAGAAATTGTGGAGAAAAAAGATTTAACCGACCAGATTACGAAAAAGTTGCACTCGTTGATTCGAGAGTTTGTTGAAAGATTCAAAGTTAGTTGATGAATACAGAGAGTTATTGGGGCCTGTCTAACAAGTTCTCTCGTTACGCATCGATCCCGAAGGCTTTCGGGACGCTGCTACTCGAGAACCTACAAAGTTGAGCCCCGTTTTACCCCGTTTTACAGGGTTTTACGGGGTGAGCCGGTTTTCGAGTATGGCGCCACAGGCGCCATGTAACGAGAAAACTTACAAGGTGTTAAACTAAAACCCAAATTTTTTATTAAGAAATTTATTCAATTTATATATGGCCACATTACGCGATATAAAACACCGAATCAGCAGCATAAAGAGTACACAAAAAATCACAAAAGCGATGAAGATGGTTGCTGCGGCGAAACTACGCCGGGCGCAAGATTCGATTATTGCCGCACGCCCGTACGCACGCAAAATGAAAGAACTGCTCGAAAGCTTGTCATCCTCAGCCGAGAATAACACAAATCCTTCCTTTGTACAAAGAGACGTTCAGAATGTTGCACTCGTTATTATTACAAGCGACCGCGGACTTTGCGGCGCATTCAACACTAACATTATCAAAACAGCCGTTAACCATATCAACAGTAATCATTCCGAAGCAAATCAAAACGGCCGCCTTCATCTGATTATGGTCGGCAAAAAAGGTTACGATTTCTTCGTCAGGCGCAATTATAAAATCGATAGTAAGCACATCAACATATTTAACAATCTTAATTTCCAACACGCTCGAGGGATTATGAATGAATTGGGCGCGGGATTTTTAACCGGAAAATACGATAAGGTTGAAATTATATACAACGAATTCAAATCGATTATACAACAAAGGATTAATATAGAACAGCTTCTTCCCATTCCCCCCGAATTGCTAAAAAAGTTGGACGCTAAAAATATCAGGGCAACCATTCTCACCGATTACATATACGAACCGAGCAGTAAAGAGATAATCGATGCGTTAGTTCCCAAGCATTTAAATTTTCAGATGTGGCGAATACTATTGGAATCGAATGCCGCGGAACAGGGCGCACGGATGATTGCAATGGACAGCGCCACAACAAACGCTAACGATTTAGTGCGATTGCTCGCTTTAATTTACAACAAGGCACGCCAGGCAGCAATCACAAAAGAACTGCTCGAGATAGTCAGCGGCGCTGAAGCGTTGAAGAAAGCCGGTTGATGCTTTTTAATAACTTGCCTTTCAAAATAATAATATGTATAATTTTATAGCTTTTTTAGTGGATTGTCCCGATACAATCGGGATGAGTAACGACACAAAAGTTAAACCCCGTAGTAACGGGGTAAACCACTAATAAATAAAAACGCACACCCGCCTGCAGTCGGGCAGGTATGTGCGTCTTTACAAATGTTAGGCGACACTGACAAATAAGGGGTTCTGATAGAAATGCGGAAATACCTATATTTAGTTTTGGCTTTAATAATATTTGCCATTATACATGAAGGCACTCATGCTCTTGTTGCAGTAGCATTTGATGAGTATCAGACATT
>JAHJRJ010000277.1 GCA_018830765.1 Bacteroidota bacterium
ACTTAATTTACCACTTTCTATCTCAGATACAACTTTTTGTTTAAATGCTAAACTGTATCGATGAAATATTCTTTGTTTATACATGTGACTTATCCTTTATTTAGGTTCTTTTTTTGTCAACCTATTTCAGGACAAGACACAAGCATCTGAAATCTTTAATCTAAAATCCGAAATCTATTCTGAAAGGGTTTACTATGAACCACTACATAAAAATTTTTGCTATCTTTTTTGTATTATTTTCTTTAACAACGTCTTTTGTACAACACAAACCTATGACACTCAAAGAAAAAATCAAGCGTTTCTCTCCTACTGAAATTAAAGGAGATATATCCAAACTATCCGCGGGCGACCGGAAGGCGCTTACAAAACTCATCGAAGCAGCAAAGATTATGGACTCACTTTACCTCCGCCAGGTGTGGAGCGGCAACGTTGATCTCCTCCACAAGTTACACGCAGACAGATCGCCTAAAGGTCAAGAACGATTACGATACTTCCATATCAATATGAGCCCATGGTCTGCCATCGACCATCAAGAGCCGTTCATCGAAGGAGTACCGAACCCAAGACCTCCGGGTGCAAATTTATATCCTGAAGGCATGACGAAAGAACAATTCAACGAGTGGCTTGCAAAGTTACCAGAAGTCGAACAGAAAAAAGCAACCGGATTCTTCTACACAATCCGATGGGACGAAAGAGGAAATTTATCAAACGTTCCATACAGCGATGAGTACAGAGATTTACTTGAACCAGCCGCGAAGCTTCTCAAAGAAGCAGCCGGGCTAACGGATAATGCAACACTAAAAAATTTTCTTAACAAACGCGCGGATGCATTCCTCAGCAACGACTACTACGACAGCGATGTAGCATGGATGGATTTAGACAGTCCCATAGAGCCGACAATCGGTCCGTATGAAGTATATATGGATAATCTCTTCAATTATAAAGCTGCATTCGAAGCGTTCATTACTCTTCGGAACGATATTGAAACAAAGAAGTTAGAAAAGTTCTCTTCATATCTTCAGGAAATTGAAAATAACCTTCCCATCGACCCGAAGTATCGCAATCCGAAGCTGGGTGAATCATCTCCCATCCGTGTTGTGGATTTGGTAGTTACCGGCGGTGAGGCGCGTGAAGGTGTGCAGACAGCAGCTTTCAATCTTCCCAATGACGAAAAAGTTACTGCAGAAAAAGGAAGCAAGCGCGTGATGCTGAAGAACGTGCAGGAAGCAAAGTTCAAAAAAGTATTAACACCAATCTCAAAGGTAGCAGTTGATAAAGGACAGCAGAAGTATATTTCTTTCGAACCATTCTTTACGCACATACTTGCGCACGAGTTGATGCACGGACTCGGTCCGCACAACATCACCGTAGACGGCAAGCAAACCACAGTAAGACAGGCGATGAAAGACCTTAGTTCTGCATTCGAGGAAGCGAAAGCAGATATCTCGGGGCTTTTCCTTTTGCAGTACCTAATCGACAAAGGCGAGATTGAGAAGTCGTTTGAGAAGCAGATGTATGTTACATACCTTGCCGGCTCGTTCCGTTCTATTCGTTTCGGCATTAAAGAAGCACACGGAAAAGGAATGGCGCTGCAATTTAATTATCTTTTAGAAAGTGGCGCCTTCGAGTACGATGAGAAGACAAATAAGTTCAGCGTTAATTTTGAGAAAATCAAAGACGCAATGAAGAAATTAACCGGTAAGATTATGACTATCCAGGCAGAAGGAAGCTACGACAAAGCAAAAGCAATGTTGGATAAGTACGCCGTGATGCATCCCTCAATGCAGAAGATTCTTGATAAGCTCACTGACATTCCTGTTGACATCGCGCCACATTATCCATTGGCGGAAAAGTAAGGCAATGACCTCGTCCACAAACTATGCTTGAATCTGTCTGGATATTTCCCGTTCTCTTAGGCTTTGGACTTTCGCCTCATATCGCACTGGGCACAAATAACCGGTATCATTTTCACTGGGATTGGAACAGTAATAGGCACGTGGTCTGTTCAACCCAGATTTTGCAATAAGGAAGTTGTTCCAATTGGTCAATTTGATAACTCATTATTTTGTAATAACTTACAAATCGATATTCCTATTACGTTGCAATAGAAAAAGTACCCTGATAATTTCTCTAACTGATTTTTACATATTGATTTAAAGTCTATTGATATTTTCTATTGCAAAATCTGGGTTCAACAAATTCATCCTGAATTTTTGAGTCATATGATTTCGTGGCTTCTACTCAGTATTGCTCTTCGGTTTTTATGACAGCTTCTTTGGTCCGGGCGTCGGGTCATTCTGGGCAATCGCTTTTGTCCTAATGATCGGTTTTAATCTTACGAAAGCCACGGGCCACACAAAATTTTCTTTTCTTGCAAAAGTAAAAAATTTAACCACACAACTATATAAGGAGAATACAAGTGAAAAAGATTTACTACTTCTTTATTCTATCTATCTTATTTGTAGTAATCGGCAGCAACGCATTTTCTCAAGTTGAAAGAAAAGACAAGGCCGTCTTCATCGAGCCGAAGAATGAGTTCATGGACTCAATCAAAAAGTCGCTCGATAAGTTTTATAAGAAAGACACTCCACCGAAGAAATCTTTCAAGATGGATTTCTCAACCATCAAAGCTCCTGCGACAGTCGATGAATTTAAAAAGTACTGGCACACAAACCCAATCTCCCAAGCCAACACAAACACATGCTGGTGCTTCTGCACTACATCTTTCTTCGAATCAGAAATCTATCGACTCACCAAACGAGAAATTAAATTGTCAGAAATGTTCACTGTTTACCATGAGTATATCGAGAAAGCGCGCAGGTTCATTCGAGAGCGCGGCAACTCCGCATTCGCCGAAGGATCCGAGTCCAATGCGGTCGTTCGAATGTGGAAAATGTACGGCATCGTGCCGGCAGAAGCTTACTCGGGTATGCAGCCGGGACAGCCATTCTACGGACACAGCAAGATGTATGAAGAGCTGAACAAGTACTTACAATCTGTTAAAACTTCAGGCGCATGGAATGAAGATGAAACCATCTCAACCGTTAAGTCAATCATGAACCACCACATGGGCGAACCGCCTAAAACTGTTACAGTCGATGGCAAACAGATGTCGCCCAAAGAATATCTCGAGAAGGTTGTTAAACTAAACTTGGATGATTACATAGATATCATGTCGTTGATGGAAAAGCCGTATTACGAATTTGTAGAGTATGAAGTGCCGGATAACTGGTGGCACAGCAAAGATTATTACAACGTTCCGCTCGATGAATGGATGAAGTCAATAAAGGGCGCAATTCGAAATGGATTTACAGTTTGTATCGGCGGTGATGTTTCTGAGGCAGGCATTGAAGGACATGCTGGAGTTGCGGTTGTTCCAAGTTTTGATATTCCTGCTTCATACATAGACGAGAATTCACGACAGTTCCGCTTCAGCAACGGCACAACGGGCGACGACCACGGCATTCACATGGTAGGATATACAGAAGAAGAGGGCAAGGATTGGTACTTGATAAAAGATTCCGGCTCGGGCTCGCGCAACAACACTCATCCTGGGTACTATTTCTATAATGAAGACTACGTGAAGCTGAAGATGCTGAGCTTTATGGTTCATAAAGATGCGGTAAGAGAAATAATCAAGCTGGGAAAATAGAACTCAATATAATTATGCAGCTATGACGGGAACCATCTTCAACATACAGCGCTACTCAGTGAACGACGGACCGGGAATCCGCACGACGGTTTTTCTAAAAGGGTGTCCGCTTCACTGCAAGTGGTGTTATAATCCTGAGTCGATCTCTCCGAA
>JAHJRJ010000278.1 GCA_018830765.1 Bacteroidota bacterium
ATTTTCTGAATATGTTTTTGTTTTAGAATGTAAGAACTGATTTCGGGACTTGAGTAGTATTTCCCTCTCATTCGTGTTGCTATTGATGTATAAAATCCGCCAATAATTTAACAAATTTTAATAAAAAAAGCCACACATAAGGTGGCTTTAAAATTATTGATGAACTACTCACCCGACCGGGCTTTTGCTCTCTTCGTATAGGGACTTGCAGGAAATTTTTCTAAAAAATTCTTGTATTCTTTAACTGCTTCCTTTTTCTTTCCCATATCCCAGTAACAATTGGCAATCATTATGGCAGCCTCGTCTTTCTTCTCAGAAATTTTGTATGTAAAAACTTTTTCGAAGTAACCGATTGCTGTTGTATAATCTTTCATACCAAAATATGATTCTCCTAACCAATAGTAGCAATTATCCTCGAGTTCCTTTTTAATTCCTCTGTTGATTAGCTCCAAGAACTTTGCTGCCGATTCTTTGTATTTATTTTGGTTGAATAGTGTGAGGGCGTCTTGGTACTCTGCATCGTCATCTTTTATTGTCGGTTTTGGCTGGGAAGGCGGGGATACGAATTTTGCTTTTTCACGTTCTTCATTCAATCGTGTTTCTAACTCTGCCGCTTTTGCTCTAAGATTTCGCGTGTTTTGCTCGAGGTTTGCAATCTTTTTCTTCAATTCGGAATTCTCATTATTTAGCGCATCAATTTTTTGTTTAGCGATGTCAAGTTCCGAGGGAGTTGGCGGCTGTATTTCTTGTTGGGTTTCTTCAGATGAAGCGCATCCAAAATAGAAAGCAGTCACCAATACAATTACTATAAATACCACTCCGGTCTCTAATAACTTTTTCATAAATCCTCCTTTAAACAGAGTTAAAGTTTTTATCAATTGTGGAGTAATTTATAAAAGATAATCGATAAAATCAAATCCTTGTTATTCAGAATCAAATTTGATATATTTTGGATGAAAAATGAGAATAATAATGGTTAAATATATAAGTATTTTGCTCCTCGGAATCTGGATAGCCGGTTGTGCTGGCTCAAAAAGTAGCAAGAAGGAAGTTCAAGAACCCGGATTTACTCCGAATCGTGAAAAAGCGTTAGAGCATTTTATAAACGGCTCGCTCTATGACCAAAAGAACGATTATGCAAGTGCTATACTGGAATATCAAGACGCCCTGCGATACGACCGAGATCCTGCGATATATTATGCGATTTCAAGAGATTACTCATTGCTTCGTAAACATTCGTTAGCAACTCAATCTGCGCGGCAGTCAATTGTAATTGAACCGAAGAATATTAAGTACAGAGAAAATTTAGCAGAGATATTTTTAAACGCTGCAGAGTTCGACAGCGCTACAGCCGCTTATGAAAGCATTATACGGTTAGACTCGAGTAATTATTCAGCTTGGAGCAACACAGCGCGTTTGTATCAGTTAAAAACTCCTTTGAAGGCACTCGAAATTTATAAGAAAATAATCGATAGGTTTGGTCCATCGTGGGAGGTTCTAGTGCAAGTGGCTGAATTGTACCGGATGACAGGCAAACTCGATGATGCGATTAACGCATTGAAGGGAGCTTTAGATATTGAGCCGGGAAATGTTGATTTAAGAAAAGTGCTCGCCGGGTTGTATATGACTACTAGTAAATCAGATTCCGCACTTGCAATTTACATTGATATAGTCGAGACACTACCGACAGACGTAGAATCAAGAGCTTCTCTCGCACATCTTTATCTTATCAGACAAGATTACGAAAATGCCGCAAAGCAATTAGAGTTTGTATTGAAAGGGGACGTTCTCTCAATTGAGCTTCAGTTGCGTTTCGGGCAAATTTTTTTAGCGTCTTTACAGACCGATTCTGCCGTTGCCCCTTATGCTCTAAAATTATTCGATCAGATTCAAAAAAAGTATCCCGACGATTGGAGACCTTACTGGTTTCTTGGCGTCGTGAATGCGATAATGAAATCGGACTCTGTGGCAGTTTGGAATTTACGTAAAGTAACAGAGTTAGATCGAAAAAACTCTAACGCGTGGGTATATCTTGCTTCGATATATTTTGACGGTAGAAAGTATACCGAAGCAATAGAAATATTGGAAGAAGCTCAGCGGTATGTAACCGACGAACCCCGTCTCTTTTTAATATTAGGTATTGCGTACCAAAGATTGGGTGAACTGGAAAAAGCGGCGATCACTTTGGAACGTGCTTTTCAGATTGACCCCCAAAATATCGATGTACTTAGCGCTCTTGCATTAGTTTACGACGATTTAAAACGGTATAATGAATCAGACAGTCTTTATGAAAAAGCTTTGCGTCTCCATCCCGAAAATCATCTGCTGCTTAACAATTATGCATACAGTTTGAGTGTGCGAAAT
Organism: Bacteroidota bacterium; assembly: GCA_018830765.1. Taxonomy (GTDB): domain Bacteria; phylum Bacteroidota; class Ignavibacteria; order UBA10030; family BY39; genus JAHJRJ01. Next base: position 2,365 of record JAHJRJ010000278.1, read on the forward strand.
TTGCAGATCGATAGAGCTTTAAAAATGGCTGAAGAAGCAGTACGTCAACAGCCCCAAAACCCATCTTATCTTGATACGATGGGTTGGGTGTATTTTCAGATCGGCGATTATAAACAAGCCGAAGAATTTATAAAACAAGCAATTGATAAGGGCGAAGCAAGCGCGGTCGTTCATGAACATTTGGGCGATGTTTATTATATGTTAAACGATATAACAAAAGCAATGGAGTATTGGCAGAAAGCACTTAATTTGGATCCAAAGAATGAATCTCTCAAAGACAAAATCAAGCGCGGAAGCTTATGAAAATTCTTTTATATAGAATAGTCGTAGCCGCTCTATTATTTCTTATCGGTTGCACACCTTCGAAAGAAGTAAATGTATCGAGGTTGTCAAGCCCGGACGATGTTAATCGTTTTTATGTTGAGCGCGAAAAACAAATTCGAACTTTCACCGGAAGCGGTAACATCACGATAGAAACTCCAGAGTTCTCGAACAACGCCGGCTTCACAGTTACGATTAACCGTCCCGATTCGTTATTGATTAAACTAAAGGGCCCCTTCGGCATTTCGGTAGGAACTCTGTTTATTACGAATGGTAAGTTTGTATTTTTAAATAATGTGGAAAAAAAGATTCAGACGGGGGGATTGGACTCGATTCCAATTCAATCATTGATAAATATGCCTTTTTCGACAAACGACTTGGTTAATATATTCACGGGTTCGTATGGTTATTCAGTTATGGACTATTCGAATGCGAGATTAGATTTCAACGGTGTAAATTATTTGCTCGAAAATAATACCGAAGCAGAGAGAAAAGAAATGACAATTGACGGTGCGAATAACAACTTTCTGAAATTAATACACAGAGACCATTACGGAAAAGTGATCACCGAAATATATGCCCGTTCGTACGAGAATGTTGACGGAGTAAACCTCCCTTATTGGATGAGGATAATTTTCCCGAAACAGCAGCGTAGCCTGACAATTGCTTACGACGAGATAAAAATAAACAATACAGTTAATTTCAATTTATCATTACCGCGTGAATTACAGAATTAAGATATTACTTGTTTTTTTGATTATCAGTTCAGGCAGCTTTACTGCTTCTGCGAACGACGAAATCAAAAAGAAACAAGAGGAATTACAGAAACTCCGCAAAGAGATAGACGGCTGGGAGAAGAAGCTCGAGCACAGAGAAAAAAGAGAACGAGCAACATTAGAAGTGCTCGATACATACGACAGGCAATTGACTTTAATACGCAAATTAACCAACCGGTTGATTGACGAAGAAACACTCTTACGGAGAGAAATAGATAATACCCAAAAAAACATTTCGGGATTAGATAACCGGTTGCAATTTATTAAAAAACAGTATTCAAATTATGTGCTTGCGGCGTACAAAAACGGCAGGACATACGACCTCGAGCTGCTTATTTCTTCGAAATCATTTAATCAGCTTTATATAAGGTCGGAGTATTTGAAAAGATTCAGCGACCAGAGACGGAAAGACATTGTTGACATAGATAAACAATTTACCGAATTAGAAAAACAAAACGAGATACTTCAGAAGCAATTAACTGAACAGCGGTTGTTAATCGAAGCTAAGAATCGAGAAGAACAAAAGATAGTTCAGAAATCTGCAGAACGGAAGAAAATTCTGAGAGATATTAAACGCGACAAAGCTAATTATAAGCGTGAAGTAATCCGGAAACGACAAGCGGTTAAAGATTTAGAAAATTTAATCGCTAAGTTGATAGAACTTGATCAGCAAAGAAAAATCGCAGAAAGTAAGCTATCACGAAAGGGAGAACCGTCCGAAGTTAATACAAAAAATATCGCGTCAAAATTTGAGGCCAATCGCGGAAAACTTCCTTGGCCCGTAACCGGAGGGAAAATTATCAGCAAATTCGGGAATCAACAGCACCCCGTTTTAAAAACTATTTCGCAAAATACTGGAATTGACCTGGAAGTACCGGTCGGTACAAACGTACACGCCGTCGCTGAAGGTGAAGTCTCTACTATTTGGTGGCTTCCTTCATTCGGGAATTTGGTAATCCTTAATCATAATAACGGTTATAGGACAGTTTATGCGCATTTGTCGGATATTGTAATAGAAGAGGGCGAAACAATTTCATCCGGAGCACTTATAGGAAAAAGTGGCGAAACGATAAATGGCTCAACTGTGCATTTTGAATTGTGGAAAGACCGCGACAAGCAAGATCCGGAAATCTGGCTTCACCCACGAGGATTGACTAAAAGATGATTAATTTAAATAAATCTCTAGTAGGGGTTGCGTTTATAACTCTACTTTTAATTCTGTCTTTTATTTTCTCAGATTTTATAAAACAAGCTGACGAGAATATCCTCACGAGTAAATTTCGGATAAGAGGAGAGTCAGCACCCGATTCTTCCGTGATTATACTCTATTTGGATAACGATGATATTCGCGCAATCGGCGGTTGGCCTATCAAACGCAATTACTATGCTCTTGTTATCAAGGTTTTAAACGAACTCGGCGCTAAAGTTATTGGTCTTGATATTGCCCTCATCAATCCGAATGTTGAGCGGCCCGAATATGACGACTTGCTCACAAATGTTGTGAAGAGTTCGGGCAATGTCGTATTGGTCGGATATTTTACGTCGTTGACGAAAGACGAACCTAATCTTAAATCGAGGTTGCCAGAAAAAACCGGTTATCACACGGAAGAAAAAGTTTATTTTTACACGGGCGATAAATTAAATTTACCGTTTCCAAAATTGTTAGATGCAGCCGGTGGAATCGGGCACGAAAACTTCTACAATTTTAAAGTACCGGTTTTTATCCGGTCGGCTAACGAAGTATTCCCGGCATTTTCATTTGAATTATTAAGAATCTTCTCTGGCGCAGAAAAATCTTCCGTTAATATATCGAGCACTGACACTCGCCTAATCTCTGAATCGAAAATCATTCAAATTCCTTATGAAAAAGATGGAACGATAAACGTCGATTATCCGGGTGGTGTTAGCACTTTAAACGCAATTCCTTTAGTCGAATTTTTACAGGCATACAGCTTACAACAAAAAGGTGGAATCACCGATGTTGATGTTAACCAGGTGAAGAATAAAATTGTTATTGTTGGTGTGATAGCGGAAGGAATGA
>JAHJRJ010000279.1 GCA_018830765.1 Bacteroidota bacterium
ATAATCAACAGAAGTTGACGGCGGACGGAATTCTTCAAGCTCGGCGATCTGTCCCGGTATGTTTAACCCGAGCGAATCGACATACAACGGTTCCTGTCTCGATTTAACGATGAATCGATCCTGTGCAAGCCAATCCTGAACCGGCAGACTAAATAAATCGATTAGGAGTGGCGGAAGCGGCCATGGAAGAGCAATTCGGTACTGCACAACAATTTCCGTTTTGAACGTCATCGTACTAAAAGTTCCGGCGGGTACGGTGATCGATTCTGTGTCGAGTCGTGTGCCTCTGAATAAAAATCTGAACGGAAGCGTCCCCATTCCGGGAATTGTCAAAGTTGTGTCCAATTGGAAAATCGTATAACGGCTTCCAAGCGAAGCACCGAAACGATAGGTCTCGAACCAATCAGGGAGCTTGAATTCGAACGTATCCAACTCAACCGATCTTTGATGCGTGAAGATGCTCGATCCTTGTGCCGCATACCATGATGAATCGAACAGCAAGCCGTCTTCTGTTTTTCTCATACGGATGAGAGTCTGCTTTCCCAAAAAGCTCGTGAACGCGACTGAAGAATCGATTTGAATAATGATCGGGCCCGTAGGTATGCCTGCGGAATCCAATGCTTGAGTTTTAAATTTCCAGATGTTGCCAACAGTTGTCGGCAGATATGATGAAGCAGTTTGTGATAGGACTATACTAAAAGATACCGCAAACAAAAATAAAATCGTTTTAGTCTTCATAGATTACTCCAATATTGATAAGTAATTCACCTCTTTGATCTTTCCGAAAAATTCAACCTGCGGTTTTACCTCGCTGCTGTTTGTTACGATCATCATTAAAAGGTCATCCATCAAAAAATATTTTTGAATAACTTTTTCAATATCGTTATGGGTTACTTTGCGGATGTTGTTTACCCAATCGGCAAGATAGCTCTCTCCTCGTTTATAGAAGATCATATCTGCGATATACATCGTGAGAATTTCGGGCGACTGAAGATCGCGGGCGAAATCGCCTATCAAATAGTTTTTTGCTTTGAGAATTTCTTTATCCGTAGGACCTTTCTCTCTGTACTTCTTTAATTCAGTGAAAAGGACATCGAACACTTCCTTCACCGTTGAATTCTTTGTGAAGGTAGAGATCAAGTAAGTTCCGCCATCCTGGTAAGCCGCAAAAGAGCTTGAAGCACCATAAGACAAGCTTCGCTTCACGCGAATCTCTTCGACGAGTCGTGATGTAAATCCGGTTCCAAACACAGTATTAGCAACTTGAACTGCGTAATGATCCTTATCGTTAACTTTCATTCCCTTATTACCGAATCGGATCTGGGTTTGAGTAACATCAGGTTTATCGATTATGATTAATTGCCTGCCTGAAAAATATTTTTGTTCTTTCGATTCGAATTTTAACTCATCTCCTTTTTTCCAATCAGCGAAAGCATTTTTTAGCTGCCCGAGTATTTCAGCTTTTTCGAAATCACCGAAAAGAACGAGCAGAGAGTTATTCGGAGCAAAATATTTTTTGTAATGCCATTTAATCGTGTTTTGATCGATGTTGAGCAGTGATCTTTTTCTTCCTTTAAGAATTTTTCCGTATGGATGTCCTTCAAATATCTCTTTTGAAAATGCAGCGGAAATTATCGCGTTTGGTTCTTCGAGTGCTGCATCGATCTCGGCAAAACGCTTTTTAATCTCCTTATCAACTTCGGATGATGGGAATGTCGGATTTGTCACTACGTCGGTAAAAACTTTTAATCCATCTTGAAAATTTATTTTCAAAAATTCAGAAGAGAGACTTACATAATCGTAGCTTATTGATACATTGATGTTCGAACCGAGGAATTCGATCTCTTCGGCGATACGCTCCGCTTTTCTCGTTGCAGTTCCCTTCTTTAAAAGCTCTGCTGTGATGCTTATTAATCCGTCTGAACCGTCGGGATCAAGTCTAACTCCTCCTTTCAACATAAGACGCATCTGGATCAATGGCAGCTTTTTATTTTCGACGAGAACAACTGTTAAGCCATTATCAAAAGTATTAACGGAAAAATCCGGGACTTCTATCTTTTGTGCTGATAAGATTTGTGCGAATGCGAGTAAAGCTAAAATAATTTTTTTCATTTTTATTTCCCCGATGGTAATAATGTTACAACTGTTCTCTGATCTTTTACAAAATATTTTTTTGCTGCTTCTTTTATTTGCTCTTTTGTAACCGCGCCGTATTTTTCTGCAAGATGAAAAGCATTTTTATAGCTTCCGGTTAGTGTGTGATAGTACCCGATGCGGAATCCGGTAGATTGATTCGTTTTGAAATAGCTGAGCAATTCTCTTATTTTTTTGTTTTTAACTTTTTCGAGTTCGTTATCCGTTATTCCTTTTTCAGTCAGCTCATCCAATATTTCATAGACGTTTGATTCGATCTCTTTAATATCTTCTCCCTGTCTTGCTTGAACATAAATCTTGAACAAACCCGGATGTTCAAACTCATCCTGCGAAGCCCAAACTTCAACTGCGGTTTGTTTATCGATGACAAGACTTTTCACCAGCCGCGAACTCTGCCCGCCCGATAAAATTTCAGAAAGGAGATACATGGCGTAATGATCTGGATCGGAAACAGAAACAGATTTATAACCGATAAGGAAAGAGCTTAGCTGTACATCGCGTTTTAATTCGATCCTCTTTTCTCCGTTTTGCGAAGGCTCGGCGTTGTTGACTTTTTGCGGAGGTGTTTGCATCGGAATTTTACCGAAATACTTTTCGAAGAGTTTTATCGCTTTCTTTGTATCGAAATCTCCGGTGAGTACAACTACCGCATTGTTCGGTGCATAGTAAGTTTTGAAATAGTTTTTACAATCTTCAAGCTTAATGTTTTCAAGATCGCCCATCCATCCAATGACAGGGAATTGATAAGGATGCGCAACATACGCGTGTGCATATAATTCCTCTTCAAGCTTGTTTTCTGGATAATTATCGACTCTCAAACGTCTTTCTTCCATAACGATGTAACGTTCCTGTTCTAAATTCTGCGAGTCAAGTTTGAGAGCTTTCATTCGGTCTGCTTCCATATCAAGAACTAGTTCAAGTTTATCCGAGTTAAATTCTTCCCAGTAATTTGTAAAATCATTCCACGTGCTGCCGTTCGAGTAACCGCCATTCTCTTCGAGCAATCGGTCGAACTCTGTAGGTTTATATTTTAACGAGCCGTTAAACATCATATGCTCGAAGAGATGAGAAATCCCGGTAATGCCGGGTCTTTCGTTCTTGCCTCCAGCTTTGAAATATACAAAGTAGCAGATGCTCGGAACCGTATGATCTTCGACGAACAATATCTTCATTCCGTTTTTCAAGTTGTGCTCTGTCACATTTATGTTTTGAGCAGAAAGAATACCTGCAACGAAAAACATTAGTAAA
>JAHJRJ010000054.1 GCA_018830765.1 Bacteroidota bacterium
AGGGGAACGGTTTTAGGAGGAATCGGATCACATGCCCATTCAACCATCATTCTTATCCTGGACGATTCGTTCAGTATGTCCGTTCAAGACGAACAGGGTGAGTTTTTCAAACAAGCGAAAGAAACGGCTTTAAAAATTATTAACTTATTAAAAGACGGCGATGAAGTATTATTAATTAAATTATCGAATGTTGAATCGCAGGAGCAGATTCCTTCACACGATTTCGATATCGTTAGGACAACTATCAACGAAAGTAAAATTTCGGAGATACGCAACGGACTTGAACCCGCGCTACGTATCGCTTCTAAATTAATCAGCCAATCTAAAAATGCAAATAAAGAAGTTTATCTTGTTAGCGACTTTCAAAAAACTTTAATCGAGAAAATTAAAAAAGATTTAGCGCCAAATAGCAAAACATTATTCGAAGAAGGTGTTAACTTTTTTATAATAAACATCGGTTCCAAGGAGATTTCGAATGCGGCGGTCGATACGATTTCAGTCGAAACTAAATTGTTCGAAAAGAATAAACCCGTCGTTATAAAATCTGTTATTAAAAATTACGGGAAATTAGCTCTCAAAAATTTTATTGTCAGCTTATATCTTAACGGTATTCGAGTTGCTCAACGGAGCGTCGATATCAATTCGTGGAGTGAGGCAACGGTAGAGTTTTCCGCTATCGTAAAGCGTACCGGATTTATTAAAGGATATGTCGAATTAGAAAACGACAATCTCGAACAAGACAACCGTCGTTACTTTACTATCTACGTCAACGAAAATTTGGAAACCATGATCGTTTCAGCTTCGACGGATGATTCGAGGTTTATAAAACTTGCGTTGACAGCGGCTACGGTTGATAACCAGCAGTCTTTTTTTAGAATCACCGAAGTAAAACCTGCTCTCGTCTCGGCTGTCGATTTTAAAAACAATGACGTGTTAGTGATTCAAAGTTTCGGCAATCTTAACGATAGCCAAGTAAATCAAATAAAATTATTTCTTGAGAGGGGTGGAGGACTTGTCATATTTCCGGAAAGTAATTTCCAGTTCGAGGAATTGAACCGGTTTCTTTCACAAATTAATATTCCCGAAGTCGAAGGATTGATTAAAGTATCCGGGCAAACGGAAATTTATTTGAAAAATATCGATTTCGACCATCCGGTATTTTACGGAGTATTTGAAGAAGGAAAAAAAGGAATTGGAAAGAGATTAGAATCGCCCAATATCTTTCTTGCAATTAAGCAACGACCGGGGAAAACAGGACATCCGATAATTACATTAAGCGATGGAAATCCATTCTTAACCGAATATAAAATTGTTGGCGGAACTGTATTATTTTATTCGGTTTCTCCGACGCTTTCGTGGTCTGATTTTCCTTTAAAAAGTATGTTCGCACCCCTGATATACCGGTCGATTAGTTATGCAGCATTCGGGCAGCAATCTCCATTCTCAACTTTGGTTAATCGTGACATAACAGTTAAGCTGAAAACTAATTTAACCGGACAAGTCAAATACAAGTTGATTTCCCCGGACGGTGTTGAGCAGTATCTGCCTTCTTTAGCTGAAACTAAACCGGGAATCTCGAGAGGTTTTGTATCGCTTTCGAAGCTCACACAATCAGGGATTTATGAACTAGCATACGGTGCGGATCAGTGTGCGATGATCGCAGTTAATATTGACAGCAAAGAATCGGATTTACGAAAAGCAGACAATGAGAATTTATCGGAATTCTTCGATGGCTTTAACATCAACGGGAAGTATATTAAATATCTTGATGCGGGCGAGGAAATTCAAGGAGAGATATTAACATCCAGGTTCGGTTTAGAACTTTGGAAATACGCCATTGTGTTTGTAATATTATTAGCGCTTGTCGAAATGTTTGTTGCAAGGGAATCAAGGAAAAACCAACCACGATGAAAGAAATTACCGTAACAAAAAAACCTCAAGAGCGATCGATAGTCGTTGCGGTAAAACTGCCTTTTACCGGAAGAAGCCAGGTTGAAGATTATTTAGAAGAATTGGTTCTGCTTGCGGATACAGCCGGGTCGGATATAATTCATCGCATCATACAAGAACGGGACAGGATTGAATCCTCAACATTTATCGGAAGCGGGAAGGCGAATGAAATCGCAAAAATAGTAGAAGATGATAAAATAGATTTAGTTATCTTCAACGACGACCTTTCTCAAAGGCAAGTTAGAAATCTCGAAAAAATTATTAAATGCAAAATAGTTGACCGCAGCGGATTGATACTCGATATTTTTGCGTCTCGGGCTAAGTCGAAAGAAGCGATGACACAAGTCGAGCTTGCTCAACTTCAATATTTGATGACTCGTCTTACAAGACAGTGGACGCATTTATCCAAGCAGTACGGCGGCATCGGCACGAAAGGTCCGGGTGAAACTCAGATTGAGACGGATAGACGCGCTATTCGTACCCGGATAAAGTTATTAAAAGACAAACTTCACACAATAGAAAAAGAGCGCGAAGTACAAAGAAAAGGAAGAAAATATTTTACGCGAGTAGCCCTTGTAGGTTATACTAATGCCGGTAAATCGACTTTGATGAATACACTTTCGAGTTCCGACGTATTTGTCGAAGACCGTCTGTTCGCAACGCTCGATACGACCGTGCGAACAATCAAATTACCTCATTCACAAACTGTTCTTTTGTCGGATACCGTCGGGTTTATTCGCAAACTTCCTCCTCACTTGATCGCATCGTTTAAAAGCACGCTTGCCGAAGTAACCGAAGCGGACATACTGTTACACGTAGTAGATGTTAGTCATCCGCTTTTTGAAGAGCATATCAAAACAGTCGAATCCACTATCGAAGAGTTGGAATCCAACTCAAAACCGATGATTTTGGTCTTCAATAAAGTGGATTCTCTAAAAGATCGAGCTATTTTGAATGAGTTGCGTAAAAAATACAAAGACTCAGTTTCGATTTCTGCACTACGTGGAATAAACATTCCAGCGTTAAAAGAGAAACTCCTCAGTTTCATCGTAGAGGAGTTTGAAGAGAAAGTAATTACGACAACTCAATCTAATTATCGTTTGATTTCCAA
>JAHJRJ010000280.1 GCA_018830765.1 Bacteroidota bacterium
CCCAAAGTACAATTCCGATAGATACACCAAGCAATATTTGTATTACATTAATCATTTTTCTTCAAAATTTATTCTTCCGTCAGCATTAATAGTTCCGACGACCGGTATTCTCGATAATTTCGGATGCAGGTCGGTTTGTTTGGATATATTTAGCAACACACCGATTGCATACGCTGAGAAAACAATTGACGAACCGCCGTAACTAACGAACGGCATCGATAATCCTGTGGTCGGCAGAAGTCCTAAAGTGACCGATGCATTAATCAATGCGTAAACTGTTATGGTAATCGTAATACCGTAAGCGAGAAATTTTCCGTAATCATCTTGTGCATATCTTGCAATTTTAAAACCGCGCCATAAGATTAAGAAAAATAAAGTCATGAAGAACAGCGTACCGAGAATACCGTATTCTTCACCTACGATAGAAAAAATAAAATCACCGTACGATTCGGGTAGAAACAAATCTCTTTGTTTACTGTTTCCAAGTCCAACTCCTAAGATTCCGCCGTTACCGAATCCGATTATGCCTTGCCATAACTGATAACCCGATTCCTTAATCGCGTTACTATTTAAAGTCAACAACGATGAAAAATTTTTCACAAAAGCTTCCACACGTGCCCATCTGTAAGAGGCACTGACCATATAAATCAATACAATAGGTATTAATGGAGCAACCGTCAATACTATATGTTTTAAACGTATACCGCCTATAAAGATCAGTATAAAACTTATTAATAGTATCATGGAACTGGTGCTGAAATTCGGCTGTATCATCACGAGTCCCGATATGATTCCGACCCATAAAACCATCGGTAGATAGCCCTTCTTAAAATCCAGCACTGATTCTTTTTTGGTGACAAGCATCGTACTGAGATGAAATATTAATGCGAACTTAGCAAACTCCGACGGCTGAAAACCTATACTGCCGAATCTCAAAAAACGAACTGCTCCTTTGACTTCATCACCCAACACCAACGTGAAGAGAAGAAGTAAAGCGGCGATTATCAAGACGCCCCTTGTAAACTTTTTATAATTTTGATAATTAATATTCATACCGATAAAAAGCACAACTATCGCAATGAACACTTTAAATACGTGCGAAGTAAGAAGATATTCGCTTTTACCAAACTTTTGCAGCGCCCACGACGATGATGCTGTATAAACGACAAGCACACTTAAACCCATCAGAATCATCACACAAAATAGTGTAGTGAGGTCGCTATAATTATATTGCCGTTTGGCTATCATAATTTATTCACTAACTCTTTAAATACTTTACCGCGATGTTCATAATTCTCGAACCAGTCGAAAGAAGCGCACGCCGGTGAAAGCAGCACAACATCACCCGCAACCGATATCTCGAATGCTTTTTGTATGGCTTCTGTCATTGAATATGTTATCTTGATCTCGGTAAACTCGCGAAACTCTGTGCAAACTTTATCGGCGGATTCTCCGATTGCGATTATTGCTTTAACTTTTTCTTGTACCGGCTTGAAAAGTTTTGAATAATCGTTTCCTTTATCCCTGCCGCCCAAGAGCAGCACAATCGGTTCGTTTATCGCGTTAATTGCATACCAGACGGAATCCACGTTCGTAGCTTTCGAATCGTTGATATATTTAACGCCTTTTAATTCTCTAACGAACTCCAACCGATGTTCCACACCTTTGAAGCTTTTCAGAGCACGTGCAATTACATCGTTCTCAATCCCCGCTGCATAAGCAGCGAGCGATGCTGCTATCGAGTTGTAAACATTGTGCACACCTTTGATATAGATATCCTCAACGTCAATTAATTCAACAATATCATTTTTATGTTTGATGATGATAGATTGAGCTCCGTCAGATTTTGTATGCAAGTAACTGCCTGCACTTAATTCTTCACGGACACTGAAAGGCATCAATTTACATTTAGCATCTTGAACGATTCGCTTAACAATTTCATCATCGTGGTTATAGATTAGAACGTCTTCCGCAGTTTGGTTCATAAATATTCGTGCTTTAGATACGGAGTACTTTTCCATCGAATTATCGTACCTGTCCATGTGGTCAGCAGTTATATTGAGAATAGCCGATATGTTAGGCCGAAATTTGTCGATATGGTCGAGTTGAAAACTGCTGACTTCCAAAATAGCTGTCGAGTCTTCATCCATATTTTTAACGACTCTTGAAAAGGCAATACCGATGTTTCCTGCGACTTCATGTTTTTTGCCGGCTATTTTGAAAATTTCACCGATTAAACTTGCCGTCGTTGTTTTTCCATTCGAGCCGGTTACAGCAATTATAGACGATTTGCAAAACCACGACGCCGCTTCCAACTCACTAATTACCTTGATATTTCGCCGATGGGCTTCGATTACAACCTTCGCATTCGAAGGAACACCCGGACTAATAATCATCAGTGAGCAGTCGAAAACTTTATCTGTGTGACTGCCGCATTCGTAATCAATTCCAGAAGCTTCAAGCATCTTAACGGAATCCTGTAATTTAGCGGCATCCGTCATATCAGACACGAATACTATCGCCCCGAGCGATTTAAGCAGTTCAGCGGAAGCAACACCGCTACGTAATGCACCGATAACGCTTATTTTTATTTTTTCGAAGTTTTCCAAAATCGATTTATTTAATCTGTTCTAACTTAAATTCTTTTTCCGTTGTTTTCTCAAATTTCAACTTTGAACCGATTTTCCATTCGAGAAGCTGTTTTGTTTTTTCGTCTCGCAACCAATAATGTTCGTGTGGCTTTTGTGGACCCATACAAGTGCACGATTCCGATTCGATGTGTGTATAATATTTTTCGTTTCCGACAGACAACGTAAAATCTTTCCAAGGTTTCGGAAACAATTTTAAAGCTTGCTTCGTGATAATTATCTGCTTATCAATCGCTTCGGCTTGCGATAGCGTTTTCTGATAAGTCGTCGATGTAACTTTATTTTCCGGCATGATAAATTCCTTTCTTTCACATTATCTAACTTTGAAAGTTGCTAAACTCAGTATTACCAATAAGATCGTCATAATATAAAATCGTGTAACTATTTTAGGTTCGGACCACCCCATCATTTCGAAATGATGGTGTAAGGGAGCCATTCGAAAAACTCTTCTTCCCTCGCCGTAACGTTTCTTCGTATACTTAAAATAATATCTTTGTATAATCACTGACATTGTTTCAATCAGGAATATGCCGCCTAAAGTTGGCAGTAGTAATTCTTTTTTAATAAGCACGGTTAAAGCACCGATAGCTCCGCCGAGCGCAAGTGAACCGGTGTCGCCCATGAACACCTGCGCCGGATAAGAGTTGAACCAGAGAAATCCCAGAGCGGCTCCCACCATAGCCGCACAAAAGATACTCAGTTCGCCGTTCCCACGTAAAAATGGGATGGTTAAATATTCGCTCCAAATCGCATTACCGCTGATGTAGCTGATAACTGCGAGAGCGAGAGCCACAATGCCAACCGTGCCGATTGCAAGTCCGTCAAGTCCGTCTGTCAAGTTTACTGCGTTACTTGTTGCCGTGATGATAAAAATCACCATCGGTATATACAGAATACCCAAGTCGAATTCTAAGTGCTTGAAAAACGGAACCGTTGTACTCGAACTGTATTTTACCAAAGTAGAATCAATCCATTGCGGGAAGAAATAAATCACACCGCCAAGAATGAGTCCAATGGTAATTTGCCCGATCAATTTATATTCTTCTATCAAACCTTTTGGTTTTTTCTTTACAACTTTCAGATAATCGTCCAAAAACCCGACTATGCCCAACCAAAAAGTAACGAGTATTATTAAAATTACATAGCCGTTTCTTAGGTCGCCCCACAATAAAGTGGGAATTAAAATTGCACTCAAAACAATCAGCCCACCCATTGTTGGCGTGCCGGCTTTACTCAAATGAGCTTTGGGAGCTTCAACTTTTGCAGTTTCACTGATTTGTTTTTTTCTTAAGAGTCGAATAATTTTGGGTCCCAGCCAAAAAGCAACTATTAGAGCCGTAACAGCAGCAGCACCAGCCCGGAAAGTGATGTATTTAAATACACCAAAACCCGGTATCGAAAACTGATGATATAAGTAATCTAAAAGGTGGTATAACATTTTAGTCTCATAATTTTTCAGTTAAGTATGTTACGATATCTTCCATTCTCATTCCGCGAGAACCTTTTACAAGAACTATATCATTCTCTGCAACGATTTTCGCTACATTCTCGCATAGGGCTTTTTTATCCGAATAGTGCGACTTATTCTTTAGATTTGCTGACTTGTATATTTGTCTTGATTGTTTACCGTAAGTTAGGAGGTGAACAGTCACGTCTGAGCTGCTCGCGAACTTCGTAATAGCTTCACCAACCAAAGTATGTTGTTGTTTGGATTGGTTTCCTAACTCGAGCATGTCGCCAAGAACGATGATTTTGTTTCCTTGCGTCTGTATTAATTCCAAAGTCTTCAAAGCTGAAAGAACTGAATCGGCATTTGCATTATATGTATCATTTATGATAGTAACTTTTCCCGCCTTCACAATTTCCATACGTTTGTTTACGGGCTTGAATGTTTCGATTGCTTTTTTAATCTTCGTTACGGGAACGTTGAAGTATAAACCAATCGCAGAAGCAGCTAACGCATTGCTTACGTTGTGCTTGCCCGCCACAGCAAGCTTAAGTTTCAAACTATTTTTATGTGAGTTTGAAATTAATTCGAAAGCAAATTTTCCGTCGCTGTTAACCGAAAGATTTATGCCCGTTATATCAGCTTTGTTTTCTTTTGTCCCATATAAAACCCGATTTTTCAAATTCTTACTCAAACTTACTACTCTTTTATCATCGGTGTTTACGAAGCCGACTGATTTAGATTTTTTTTCGGCGCGATATTTAAAAAGATAACCTTCTTCTTTGGCGACACCGTTAATGTCACCAAAAAACTCGAGATGCTCGTTGTGGATATTTGTGATCAAGCCGTGCGTCGGTTCGAGTATTTCGCAAAGATATTTAATTTCACCAAAATGGTTTGTTCCAATCTCGACCACAGCAATGTCGTGCTTGTGATTTAATCTGAACAGAGTCAGCGGAACTCCGATGTGGTTGTTCAAATTTCCCTGCGTGCTCAACACGTTATATTTTTCGGACAACACTCTCGCTATCATATCTTTAGCAGTTGTCTTTCCGTTACTTCCAGCCACAGCAATTACGGGAATATTAAATTTTTTTCTGTAAATGTTCGCCAATTCGCCAAGAGCTTTTACCGTGTTCTCAACTACTATAACCGGTTTTGAGAAAACAATACTTCCCGAATTCTCCCAAAACTTTTTCTCATAAAATTTACTATCAACGACTAACGCAGCGGCGCCTGCATTGATTGCGGCAGCGATGTAATCGTGCCCGTTAACTTTCTCGCCGCGAATAGCAAAAAATATTTCCCCTTTTTTAATTGTCCGCGAGTCAGTCGAAACACCATTTAACGAGCTTGAGCTTAATCCTTCGATATTGTAAGCTTCGCTAAAGTTGATGTTGAGTATGTCGGTTAAATTCAATTTCATTTACTTTTTTTCACTTATCAGTTGCCGGATAATCTCAGCGTC
>JAHJRJ010000281.1 GCA_018830765.1 Bacteroidota bacterium
ATTGTATAGCGTTAAAGATATATAATCATCTTCAGGTATTTCATAATATATAGTTGTTGAATTATTAAATGGATTTGGATAGTTATTGATATAAATAACATTTGGAAGACTGGTGTTATTATCTTTAACTGATACAATGGGATTTTCAAAGGCCAATGTGGCAATTGCACCAATTCCCAATTTAGCTATATTATAAAAATAAGTTAAATTAAATTTATCAATTCGGTCATCGCTACTATGGTAATATGGATTATAATCTCCGCCCCAATAAGCTTGACAAAATTCAATTGCACTGTAATTGAATAACCAAAAGGATGAATGATCACTTTTATGGGTACCGGGATTGTAAACTACAGGATCAAGAGGTAGATTATATAAAGAATCAATTGTCATAAGAAGGGTAGCTAAGGAGACAGAATTAGCAATATTTCGTGTATGGATATCCATTAATCCGTCGTTATTGCTGTCCCAACCACCCATTTCAAAATTGAGGACTCCTTGAATGTCCATATTATTTGAATTAGCACTAGCAGCAAAATATCTACTTCCAATTCCACCGTATTCTTCCTCGTCCCATAGAGCATAAATTATTGTGTAATCGAATTGATAATTCGAAAGTATTCTAGCAGCTTCTAAAACTCCAGCAACCCCACTGGCGTTATCATCAGCACAATGTTCCGTTACTGCATCATAATGAGCACAATAAATAAAATATATATCAGGGAAAGCCGTACCTCTTTGTATTGAATAGATATTTCTACCAAATTCACTATATCTTTGATCGTATGTTTCCAATTCATAGCTTTCTAATTTTTGCTTTATATAATCAGCAGCCAAATCATTTCCCAAGTAGCTTATTCTATGTGAGATTAATACTGTGGTATCAGATATCATAACAGAATCTTCACCAGAAAGAATACGAACGAAAGAGACTAAAGAATCTAAATTAGCTTGATTCATTAAGTCTTCAATGAAAGGATTATGGTTTTGGCAAAACAAAAAAGAAGTAAAAATGAACTGCGCAAGTATTAGAATTTTTAATTTCATAATTGTAGTAGATAACTTAATTATGCCACCTAACGGCGTTGCAACTGATCCTTCGACTGCGCCCCTCGATAAACTCGGGACAAGCTCAGGACAAGCCCGCCGCCCAGAATTTACCCGCCGTAGTTTTAGGTAGGCGGGCAACAATGCAGCACTGAAAAGCCAACGCCAATAATTTATTAATAACTTCGTTTTGTCAAACACACTTTAAAGAGCAACTTACTTTTGTCAACGCAACTATTTGCAAATCAAAATGACCGCATCGAAGAGGCGGGCGGGTTGATTTGGTGGTTATGTGTAAATTTTTTAGACTCTTCCTTCTAATAATGCCTTCTCCAATAAATCATCAACTCCCAAATCTTTAGACCAATACCAAAGATATGCTTTATCTAACAAATCACCTTGAACTTTTATTACTCCTACAACATCTTTCCATTGACGTTCAGATACACAACCACCTGACTTATACCATTCTAATTTGCTAAGAATAATATCTTCAGCTGAACAAAAATATACTTTAACTGAATCTGGTTCGTCCGAAATACTATCTTTTCGTTTTCTCTCGAATGCCATTTTTTGAAACGATCTTTCTTTCAGAATAAACACATCAATTTTTAACATCGTATCAAGGTGAATAAGATTGAATGATGAATTATTTTTTATTGCATCTGAAATCATATTTTCATCTATAAAGTAATTTGTTTTTAATTTTTTGACTAGCAAGTTTACTTGGTTTTGCCTACAATCAGATACTAAATCAATATCCATTGTTGCACGCGCAATTCCATAAACTGAACTTGCTACTGAGCCACTGATATAATACAATATCCCTAAATCTTCAAATGCTTTTACTACTGGTTCTAAAGCATCTTGGATTTCATTTTTTTTCATAAATTACTTTGTTTTAAGAATGTTTGAAGCCTATCAGCCATTTCATTGCCGTAATGGTATTTAACAAAAAGTATATCCTTTTCTTGTTCGCTTAAATTTGGGTTTGCACGTGAGATTGCTCTCCGGGAAAGTTTTATCATTGATGCAGTAAAAGACTGTATTTGATTAAATTTCATTGAAATAGACATTTTTCGAAGAAGTGAGATGAGAATTCTTTCAACTTCGGGATTTGTATCGATTGACTGAGTTACCATAAAAATTTTTCTTTGCATTCTATTTATTACAGTTTTTCCATCTTCCAAATATTTAAAGTCAAATTCTTTTAAAGTAGTTTGAACCTCCTAAAAATCCTTTCACAAATCTTCAGGAGGTTTTGATTTACTTATATTACTACCGCCTTATACCCGTAACACAAAATCCCGGCTTTGCCGTCTTCTTGGATTTTACGGAGCACAAGCTTCACCTTCTGCCCAATTTGTAATGTATCGACATCGACGTCTGCAATTTGGGTGGTGATTTTTACTCCATCTTCCAATTCGACAATGCCAACAGCGATAGGAGTCTCTTTAGAAAACCTATCAGCCGCAACGCGCAGGATTGTGTAAGTTAATAACTTACCTTCATCTTTTAAAACGACGTTATCGAACTTCTGTCCTTTACATTTCGGACAAACAAGTCGCGGCGGGAAATTAATATGTCCGCAACTTACGCATTTGTTTGCTTCGAGTCGGAACCTTTGCGGAACCTCGCGATGATATCTTGCCGTAATCATTTGACCTCCAATATATGTATTACACAACTTGCTCCCGAACCGCCCATATTCTGAGCCATACCAATTCGGGCATTCTTAACTTGACGCGCTCCCGCTTTTCCACTAAGCTGTTCATACACCTCGATTATTTGCGCAATTCCAGTAGCGCCAACGGGATGACCTTTCGATTTCAATCCACCGCTTGTGTTAATTGGCATCTTTCCGCCCTCAAGTGCAGTCAATCCTTTCTCAACAGCCTCGCCACCTTTGCCTTTCTCGAAGAAACCTAAATCTTCAGATACAACAATTTCTGCAATCGTGAAGCAATCGTGAACTTCACAAAGATTGACATCGGTCGGTTTTATACCCGCCATTTTATATGCTTTCTCTGCTGCTTTCACAACGGAACCGATTGTCGTGAAGCTTGGTCGGCTGTGAAGCGCAATTGTATCGGATGCTTGTGATGATGCAATTACGCGAATGAGCGGCTTCTTTAAATTTCTTGCAACTTCAGCGGAGACGAGAATTACCGCAGCGCCGCCATCACTCACGGGTGAACAATCGAGCAGCCCGAGGGGGTCCGCAACACGTGTTGAGTTCAGAACTTGTTCAAGAGTTACTTCAAAACGGAACTGAGCATTCGGATTTTTTGCTCCGTTGCGATGATTCTTCACCGCAACTGCTGCGAGCTGCTGACGCGTAGTTCCATACTGATGCATATGAGCTTTTGCAATCATTGCATACAAACCGGGGAAAGTTACTCCGTGATATACTTCGTATTCTTGGTCTGCCGCCGTTGCAAGAGCATCGGTTACGTCTGCACCGTCGGTCATCTTCTCAACGCCTCCGGCAAGCACGATATCACTTGCACCCGATGCAACTTCGAGATAAGCTTGACGGAACGAAACTCCGCCCGATGCGCAAGCCGATTCAACTCGTGTAGCCGGAACCGGATTTACACCAAGGTAATCAGCCATCACCGCGCCTAAATGTTCCTGTCCGACAAACAACCCTGAAGACATTGCGCCTACATAAAGAGAATCTATGTACCCGACACCTGCATCTTCGATTGCTTTCAATCCTGCTTCCACAAAAATATCCTTGATTGATTTTTCCCAAAGTTCGCCGAACTTCGTCATTCCTGCGCCTATTACAAATACGTCTCTCATAGTCCGGTCCTCCTTATTCGTTTAGTTTAATTTTTCTACGGAACTTCGCATACTCGCCGTAGTTCAAATAAATTTTATTGTTGTCTAATAACTCGCGTGTCTTAACCGCGCGGTCTTGGACTTTTGTTATCTCATCTGTAACGCGGAAAATAAAACCATCGCTGCCGGCGCCAGAACCGAACGACACCATAAAAATTAAATCGCCGGGTTTGGCGACATCAAGAATTGCAGCCAATCCTGTGGGCGATGAGCCGGAATAAGTGTTTCCCATATACGGCACAAGCCATCCGGTTTCGATTTGTTCTTTCGTAAAGCCGAGTCGCTTTCCGACTTCCATCGGGAATTTACCGTTCGGCATATGGAAGACGGCATACTTAAAATCTTTTGGTGATATTTTAGATTTTTCTAACAAAGCTATTCCGGCACCTATTATGTGTCTGAAGTATGCCGGTTCGCCCGTGAATCTTCCGCCGTGTCGTGGATAGTATTCGCCTTCACGCCGCCAGAAATCAGGCGTATCGGAAGTGTAGGAATGTGTGAAAAGAATTTCCGCCACAACCTTTTCTTTACCCATAATGAATGCCGCGCCGCCAGCAGAAGCTGAATATTCAAGCGCATCTCCCGGTGCGCCTTGCGATGTATCGGCGCCGATGCCCATTGCGTATTTCATTTCTCCTGCTTTTACGAGACTGTATGCAACGAACATTGCCTCGCTTCCTGCTTTGCAAGCAAACTCATAACTTGCCACGTGAACATCAGGACCAATACCGAGCGCATCGATTAAAATAGTTCCGCTCGGTTTCACTGCATACGGATGCGATTCCGAGCCGATGTAAACCGCGCCGATTTCTTGCGGATTGATTTGCGCACGACGAACAGCGTTCTTGGCAGCTTCGACAGAAATTGTTATTGTGTCCTCGTCCATACCGGGGACTGTTTTTTCGTTTAATTGTAATCCTCGAACGATAGCAACAGGATCCGAACCCCACTGTTTTGCTATCACCTCAGCTTTAATGCGATACCTTGGGAGGTATGCGCCGTAACCTACTATGCCGACCATAATTTCTCCTTAAATGATTTGTTTTAAAATTTATTAAATATGCCTTTGCGTACTTTGCGTCCTCTGCGTCTCTGTGTTTAAAAATCTTAATCGCAAAGGCGTCCCGCCATTCGGCGGGATAAACTCTGAGCGCAGAGATTATAGATTATTTACAACTCTTTTAATTCCTAATTTAAGTTGCTCAACATGGAAATTTATCATCAGTTCTAAGCGTTTATCGAGCAACCTTAAATAGGTTAACAATTGAGCGTATACAACTGTTGGTACTATTTCGATTGCTTTAAGTTCTACGATTACTTTATTTTCAACAAGAAAATCAAGGCGGTAACCACAATCTAATTTAACGTCGCGATATACCAACGGGATCGGTTTTTGTCTTTCAAACTCAATCCCTTGCGCTCTAAATTCAGCTGCAACACATTCTTCATATGCACTCTCAAGTAATCCAGGACCGAGAGCTTTATGAACTTCAATCGCACTTCCAATTACTTTTTTCGATATTTCATTCTCTGTCATATATCCCCTTTGCGTCCTCTGCGTCTCTGCGTTTCAAATTATTAACCGCAGAGGCGTCCCGACATTCGGCGGGATAAACTCCGAACGCAGAGATAATAGATTATTTACGATCACCAATTTTGTAAAACTTCTTCATACAATTTTTATATGCAACTCTTTTAACTGCTCAGGATCGACTTCCGAGGGTGATTCGTCCATCAACGACATACCGCTTGTTGTTTTTGGGAATGCAATAACATCCCGAATCGATTTTTCCCCCATTAACAGCATGCAGATTCTATCGAAGCCGAAAGCGATTCCACCGTGCGGTGGTGCGCCGAAGCGGAATGCTTCGAGCAAGAAGCCAAATTTTTTCTTTGCCTCATCTTCTTCTATTCCAAGCAGCTTAAGCATCTTACTCTGTAATTCACGGTCGTAAATGCGAATGCTTCCGCCTGCAATCTCATTTCCGTTCAATACCAAATCGTAAGCGCGTGCTCTTACCTTTTGCGGATCTGATTCTAGTAACTCTACATCTTCAATCATCGGTGATGTAAACGGGTGATGCACTGCAACGAATCGCTTTTCCGCCGGCACATATTCAAGCAAAGGAAATTCCGTTACCCATAACAGATTGAATTTCGTCTCGTCAATCAGATTCAGACGCTTTGCCATTTCGAGTCGCAATGCACCTAAAACTGTGTATGCCTTGCTCCATTCATCCGATACGAGAAAAATCAAATCACCCACGTTTGCATTCATTCTTTGCCGGATTGTTTCTAAAATCTCTTTACCTAAAAATTTTTCAACGGGAGTTTCGATGCCGTTCTCATTTACTCGCATCCAAACCAATCCGCCCGCACCTGATTTTTTTACAAAGTCTGTTAAGACATCAAGTTGGTTGCGTGTGTAACTGGCACAACCCGGCGCTACAAACCCGGCAACAACTCCCCCTTTTTTAATCGTTTCACTAAAGACTTTAAATTCAACCTTCGAAGCAACATCATTTATATTCGTAAACTTTAAACCGAATCTCGTGTCGGGCTTATCCGAACCATACGTCTCCATAGCTTCTTTGTGTGTCAAAGTCAGGAAAGGGGTTTTTATCTCTATCCCTTTAATTTCTTTGAACATTCGATTCATTAAACCTTCTACCATCATAAAAATATCGGACTCATCAACGAACGACATCTCAACATCGATTTGTGTGAATTCTGGCTGTCGGTCGGCGCGCAAGTCTTCGTCCCTGAAACATTTTACAATCTGAAAATATCTATCGAAGCCAGCTACCATCAGAATCTGTTTGTAAGTTTGCGGCGATTGCGGGAGCGCATAAAACTTTCCGTGATGCACACGACTCGGCACAAGATAATCTCGCGCACCTTCGGGTGTGCTTTTCATCAAAATCGGAGTTTCGACTTCAATAAAATTTAATTCATCGAAATAGCTGCGGGTAACTTGATACATTCTGTGGCGCGTAATTAAATTTTGTTGTATCGGAGCTCTTCGTAAATCTAAGTAGCGATACTTTAACCGCAGTTCTTCATTGACTTCGATTTCATCTTCGATAGCAAAAGGCGGTGTATCGGCTTTGCTTAATACCACTAATTCACCAGCGGCAACATCTATTTCGCCGGTGGGGAGATTAGGATTTGCCGTACCATCAGGGCGTTGTTCTACAATGCCTGTTATAGAAACTACATATTCACTTCGTAAGTCGCCAGCAGCTTCATGAGTTTTACCGTTGTGCTGAGGGTTAAAAACGATTTGAGTTTTTCCGTATCTATCTCGCAAGTCTATGAAGATTACACCCCCCAAGTCCCGACGTGTATCCACCCAACCGTTAAGAGTTACTCGTTGACCAATGTTTTCTGTTCTTAATTCACCGCAATTGTGAGTACGTTTATTGTATTTCATTTACGAAAAGCCCGATTATGATAAAAAATAAGGATTTAAATTCAGCGTTAATATACTAAACGAGGGCTTATTTTCAAAATATTGATGTTGTTTATTTCATTTTTTTTCATATATTTAGACATTAACAAACAACGGTTTCTCAAAAATTCATAATTAAAGATGAACACAGCAGAGATAGAAAGAATAATCAAATTAGTTTTGAAGGAACACTCTCCTGAAAAACCTACCTGTAAAGACGGAGTTTGTACGGATGGTTTATGCGTAATTCACAATAAAGCAGGTGTAAAAAATATTGTTGATGAAGGCGCTTGCCGTGTATCGGCGAGTCTGGGTGTAGAAGATGCAGGTGGCATCGAGAACGAGCTCGGTAGAATGATAGACCACACATTACTCAAACCGGATGCAACGATTAAGGAAATCGATAAATTATGCGCAGAAGCAAAAAAGTACTCCTTCGCGAGCGTTTGCATTAACCCGTCGTACGTCTCGCGGTGTGCAAAATTTTTAAAAGACACTCCAGTTAAGGTTTGTACAGTTATAGGTTTTCCATTGGGAGCGACTTCTACCGCTGCAAAAGCTTTTGAGACGGAGCAAACAATTCGTGACGGCGCCACAGAAGTTGATATGGTGATTAACGTCGGTATGTTAAAATCTGGCGAATATGATTTTGTTGAGAACGATATATTTGCGGTAGTAAGCGCTGCAAAACGATATCGGGTTTTAGTGAAAGTGATTTTAGAAACTGCGCTACTGACCGACGAAGAAAAAATAAAAGCGTGCATATTGGCTAAGCGTGCCGGAGCAGATTTTGTAAAAACGTCCACGGGTTTTGCGAAAGGTGGAGCCACAGCGGGCGACATTGCCCTTATGCGCAAGGTGGTGGGAAGCGCGATGGGTGTAAAAGCTTCGGGCGGCGTAAGGACGCGCGAAGAAGCGCTCCAAATGGTTGCAAGCGGTGCAGACAGGATAGGCGCCAGCGCAAGCGTAAAAATTGTTAGCGGTGAGGTTGAAACTACGAGAAGCACTTCAATGTATTAAATCTAAACCGAAAGGAGTCTATATGATGAAATATTTTATCAACGCACTTTTTATTTTTATTGTGATGCTTTGGATCGGATGTGCATCGACTGAAAAATTGCAAGAAGGTGAAAAAACTCCTATCGTGAAAGAAGAGACTCCACCACCACCGCCCGACACACCTATAAAAGTAGATACATTAGATGTAAAGATTGAGACCAACCAGAAGATGGCATCAGAACCAAGACCGATGCCCCCACCAGCACATCAACCGGTGATAAAAACCTCGTCAGATAATTTTTCTATACAACTTGGGGCATTCAAAGAGGAAGAAAATTCCCTGCAATTTGCTTACACCGCAAAAAACCGTTTAAACGAAGACATTTATAATATATTCGATAAAGGTACGGGTTTGTACCGGGTTTTAGTGGGTGATTTCAGCACAAAAGAATCGGCAAAAGAGTATCGTGACCAACTGGTAAAAAAATTCCCGGAGTATCAAGACGCTTGGGTGGTTGATGTAAAAAAAGAAATTAGAAAATGAATAGAGTAGTTATATCCATAGTTCTGTTATTTGCATTTATAGTCGGATGTGCCATTTTTGCGCCTGAGGTTAAAAAAACACCCGAGGAAGAGAAGAAGGAATTGTTAGACAAGTATGAGAAGGATTTCGAACCCAGTGCATACGATGATGAAGTACAGTATGATATCGATGAGGAAATAAATAACCTGACGCCTGTCAAACCCGATACCAAAGATTCTGTCGAACCAGAAATCATTTCCGGATTTCGAATTCAACTTTCCATGACTACTAACATCGACGAAGCCAACCTGTTAAAATCGGAAGCATCCGCGAAACTGCCAAACGATTGGGTGTATGTAATTTATGAGGCGCCGTATTACAAAGTCCGAGTCGGTGACTATAACTCACGCAGTATTGCAAACCAAAGTTTACGCTCACTTATTGATATGGGATACAGTAATGCGTGGATTGTACCAGACCGGGTTTATAAAGTTCCGCCCCCGAAACCGAGCGACCCGAACGTAAATTTTGAAGAGAATTAAACACGGTTTTGTGAAAATGAAAATAATTTAATATAATTAAACGGTATCAGATGAGAAAGACGGTAAAAATATGGATACACTTAAAGAAACAACGATAGAAATAATAAGACGACTTCCAGACAGTTGCTCAGTGGAAGATATTATGTATGAGATAAACTTTGTTGCTCAAGTTCTAGAGGGTGTAAAAGATGCTGAAGCTGGAAGGTTATTAAATACGGAGGAACTTCTTAAACGAGTTGAGCAATGGGAAAAATAAAATGGACGGAAAAGGCAAACAATCATTTGATAGGAATTTACAATTACATCGCGAGAGATTCTAAAACATATGCTGGCCGATTTATAAGGTCTCTTATCAAAGCTACTGAAAAACTTGAAATTATGCCTCGTAGTGGTCGTATCGTTCCAGAGCTTGAAAATTATGGATTCAGAGAAGTTATCTATCAAAACTACAGGATTGTCTATAGAATTACCAGCGATGAATCGGTACAAATACTTGCCGTGTTACATTGTTCACGAAATTTTAATAAGGCATTTAATGAGGAATGGGATTTGAGTTGAAAGAGAATTAAACTCGTTATTGCTAAGTTGATAATAATTTTGTATAATTAAAACGGAATTAGATGAAAATAAAAAAAAAGAGTGAGTTTTATCTATAAAGAAAATAGACCCCGAATAATTCGGGGTCTATCACTCCATATTCGGGTGGATATACGCAATTGAGTTTCGTTAATCTACTAGATGGACAACATTCGCTCCGCTCATGAGCGTTGTCCATCGATGCGCGGGCTACGCCCTCGATGGTCGAGAGCACGTTCGCTTCGCGAACGTCGCCCATCTTCGGGAAAAACTCCCATGCTCGCTCTTCGCCTACGACAATGCTCGCACGGCGTTTTTCCCGCGCATCGTTATACGCCACATTACGCTCAAAGCATAGATCAGAAAGGAAAGATCAATGGAAACTCTTTTTTGGGTTCTCTTAGTGCTACAAGCTGTCATCAGCGGTTTTCTTTCAATGGATATAGCCGAAAAGAAGGGGCACTCGTCGGGGGCGTGGTTTGCTTGCGGTTTCTTTTTCGGGGTTTTGGGTTTAATTGCTGCGGCAGGACTTCCCATAAAGCAATCAGCAACACCTGCGGGCGCCTCTTTCCTCAAGAAATGTCCAAAGTGCGCTGAGCCGATAAGAAAAGAAGCACTGGTGTGCAAGTATTGTGCAAACACGTTTAGCAAAGAACAAGTCATTGCAGAACTAGTTGCATCTCTCCAAGAAAAGTCAGTCGATACTCGCTTGCAAGCATTAGAGGCTCTCAGAACAACAAGCGACAGTTCTGTGTTGCCACACTTGGTAAGGGTATTAGACGATGCCGGTTCTCAGATTAAGAACCCGCTTGATCCTGCTGTTCGAGTTTTAAACAAAGCTGCACAATTACTTGAAGAGTTCGGAGGCGATTCTGTATCGTCGCAGTTGTTTACCATATTGAAGAGAGGCGGCAGTCCAATCAAGATGAACAGAATCATTGAAATACTCGGTAAGCTCCGTGACCCTTCTGCTATACCCATCTTGATAGGATCTCTACAGAATTCTCAAGTGAGTACTGTTGCTGCCAAGTCCTTGGAAAAATTCGGGAACGTTGCGATACCTGACCTACAAGAATTCACCAACCAGGCTAAGCGATCTGAACGGAAACTTGCCGAGCAAATTATCGCAAGAATCAAGCAGGCACCGTCAGCGTAATGCGGCGTATAACACCGAAAAAGCACGACACTCGCTTTGTGATAGAATTTAATTGTGCTCGTTCCACCGTTTTGCTCACAGAGAATTTGTCATCTTGTAGTTCGCAAAACGGCGGCGTGCTTTTCGGAAACGTTATGCGCAATTGTCATACTTGGAGATTTTATGGATAAGAACACGAAGATATTTATTAACATCATTCTATTAATTGGCATTCTCTTTATCATTATTTTGATTATTATATTTGGAAACACTGAACGAAAACCGTCTATTATAGACAGCCCTGGCAGACAGACAACTGAGAGACCCACTATTTCCTCTGAGGGCAAAGCTAGATCCCCATCAGATGCCGGGTTTGTTAAAGGTTTGGGAAGAGATGTCATTCAAGCAGAGTTGAACCAATGGTCGTCAATCGGATTGATCACTAATTATGAATTCACCGGAAGCACGGTGACTGTATACGTGAATCATTCGGATTGGATTTCGTTGCCTCACTCTACTCAGGCAGATTTCAAAGCAGGTATTCGATCAAAGTGGCCCGACGGCTCAGTTGTGTTCAGAGATAGTCAAACTGGAGAAAGGTTGTGAGGAGATGACTTTTGTACTTTCAGAGATAACAAGACTTGGCGTTGCAATGAGTTCAGATTCCTCGGAGACCATCGAACGAGGAACGAAGGAAGAATTCAGAGAGGTTGCGAAGACTCTCTACTTTCCACAACTTAACATCGGTGTTTCCACTTGGGGGGAGGCAGAACTGAATGGCATCGAAATAAACGATTGGCTTCAATCCAAGTGCAAGGAGTACTGCCAAACCAAAAAGGTACGCATCAACTTCGAGCTTGCATCTTTCACGACTTTTCTAGCAGAGCATTTTGATGCTGCTTTGGGTTTGCCAGTGGCCGATCAAGAGCAGACTCACCATCTCGGGGTTCACGTCGCCGGCTATAATGATGGTCAGAACCCTGGACTGTGTCATGTCTTCATTGAGCCACATAAGCCTAGTTTTGAAGGACAACATACTATTCTCTCTCTGCCAATTCATCTACCAGGTTATCATCTCCGAAATGGCATTTATAAGGAGTTTGCGTTTCTTTGGCCAGCTTTGTCGGGTATTGATGAATCCTTTCGTTTACTTATTCGACACGGTTGGACCGAGCATCTCAAACCCATCACCGATCCGGTGAAGGTACATTCAGAGTGGCTCGGAAGTTGGGTTAAACAGATGTGCTTAATCACCAAGACTGCAGGGTTACCAGAGTACGTCGGAAAAGCCGTCCGAGTGTTGGCATTTGATCAGCACGCTCGACCTCGTTGGTTTCAAATGCCGGAGATGTTAGAACAATGACAACTGCGCTTAACACCGAAAAACTACGACGTTCACTTTTTTGATAAGGCAAGGTAAGTTCAATGGAGCGAACTCATCTGAAAGTGGAAATGAAGATTGAGGAGGCAAAATTGACTTCTAACAACAAAACTGGAATTATTTCACTCTAATCGTAATCCCATCAATGGGCCAGCGCGCCCGAACTTTTATCGTATCCGGATATATTACGAATTTCTCGGCCTTTTTATAAGGAAATACGCTGCCGAAAGTATACTTCCCACTGTTATCTGTATCGATAAATGCCTCAAGTGTGTATTGTCCCTCTAGTAAGTCTTTAAACTCGAAACCACCGTATCGCGCCAAACTTAATGTCACAGAAGGGGCAATAGCGGTTATATTCTTTGCCATTAATTTCACGGTTCCGGTTGTTGTTTCATTCGACTCATTTATTACCGTCCCCCGAATGAAGCTTGTTTTTTTCAAATCAATAGTTTGAAAACGGATCTGATGGACACTGTCGCGAATAGAATTACTCGAATAATCGATAACGGAATCTAACACAATCTTTATCGTATATGTCATCAAGCTCGCTAATTCCGTATCAGGGAAAAAGTTAACTCGGACATCGTTGAACCATTTAAATATTCCGTGCACTTTAACTTTATTAGTATCAATAAGAGAGAATCCGTTCTCAAAACTTTTTTTATTTACTGGTTCAGAAAAATTAATTTCAAAATCTTTTGAACAAGGGGCATCTTTTGAATCATTTTTAATGTTCAACGCAGAAATATACGGCTTGAGTGTATCCGGTGTCAGCATCCCTGCAAAAAAAGTTTTGTTATGTTTAAACGAAATCAAGTTACCCGATGTATCTGTTAAACCTTCAACAACTAAGCTATATGTAAGCGAATCTTGATCAATAGTTCCGACAATTAAAGTGTCTCTATTAGGATATAAGAGATTCACATTCTTAATTTCTAAAAGTTTTACATTTAATGTATCGACAATTGAAATTTTACTCGATACTACGCTGCCGGCGTCTATCGGTTCACTAAATCTCAGCAAGAGATTGTTTTTATCTGTTGGTAATGCATTCAATAGAAACGGCGGAGTAGTATCTTGCATCGTCATTTTAAAAAGAACATTGCTATAATGTTGATTATCAACTGATAAGGTAATGTCTTTCGTGTATAATCCGAATTGATCAATTTGTGGATCATACAATAGATTACGGAATTCATCTCTGATAGCAAATATACGGTAAGTTCCGTAAGCCAAATTAGGCATTACGAATGAACCGTCATTACCTGTTTGAGAAAGATTGTCAGGTTTAA
>JAHJRJ010000282.1 GCA_018830765.1 Bacteroidota bacterium
CGAGTTAATTATCGCAAAACCACATTACAAGCAGGGCGCCGAGTGGGATGTGGAATTATTTTCTTCTGGCGACATGACTCCCAACGAACACTATCATTATTTTAAGTTTTCTATCGATGCTATGAAGGATATCTTCGATAATAACCGGTACGCACGGTACATAAGTATTTTTCAAAATTGGCTGAGACCCGCCGGTGCTTCGATGGACCATCTACATAAACAACTTGTGGCGCTCGACGAGTGGGGATCATCTATACAAAGTCAAATTAAATTATTAAGGGAAGATCCCAACGCGTTTAATGAAATGGGTGCTAATTTTGCTGCTAGACACAATCTTATAATTGCAGAAAACGATTATGCACTTGCATTTGTTGGAATCGGACATAGATTTCCGACTATCGAGATATTTTCAAGATCGCAGACATGCAGACCGTACGAACACTCTGACGAGGAGATTCGAGGGTTGAGTAATCTTGTTCACGCGTTTCACGTAGCGATGGGAAGTGGTATATCGTGCAATGAAGAGTGGTACTACACGCCTGTCGATGCGGTGTATAAAATGCCTTGGCATATTTTAATTAAATGGAGAGTAAACGTGCCTGCCGGTTTCGAAGGAGGGACGAGTATATATTTAAGTCCGATAACGCCTATTGAATTGAGAGATAAATTAGTGCCGAAGTTATATCAGGTTCGCGACGAAGGAAAAATAGAATCGATTCGAATTGCCGAAGAATGCCGTATATTTCCGAACCCGTTAAAATATTATTTGAGGTAACCCGTAAATCGGAATGCCAGCCCGACTCGCCCCGTCCTACGGGGCAAGTCGTTCTGGCGGGTTATTCCGATTGCTGAGACGTAAGCAAGGATTTTATAGCCGAAAAAACATTACACGAAGTAACACACAAAGCTACCACGAAGATACATGAAGTCAAATCCCTCTGTGCTACGCCGTGTAAAAATGTTGTAATTTTAGCAAACTTCGTGTAATTATTTTTTTATTTCACGAAGAGACACGAAAAAGTCGCGAAGTAGCACGAAGAAGAATATTTTGTTTGTAGCTACAGGCTACGCTGGGCTCTTCGTGTCAAAAATCTCAGCTTAAAAATTTTCAGCCCTGAAGTATCTTGAAAGCACCCTTCGACAAGTCCCGTTAACGGGACAAGTGGCGCAGAGCGCCATGGCGCCAAAGGCGTTCACTCAGGGTGACGCATGGTTTTGTTGTTATCCTGAGCGAGTTCGACTAACATGATCTAATAAAGATTGTCGGACGAGTCGAAGGATGTTATTGAAAAACCATGAAAGAGGACACAGAGACTTAAGCAAGTGCAAAGTTTAAAATAATTTTTTCTTAGCGTGCTTTGTGGTTACAAAAGATCAGACAAAAGTATTACTAAGTACAAAAATATAAATCTATCGCGAACAAAAATTTATCAAATGGAAAATAAAGAAAAAAGTTTTTCCCCTGCTGTTAGAGAATCACTGGTTCGGTCGCTCAAGTCATTAGCTTACAATCTTTGGTGGACGTGGAATCCCGACGCTGCCGCTTTATTTAAGGAACTTTCTCCATTGGTATGGGAACAGAGCAACCACAGTGCGGTGGCTGTGTTAAAGCGTGTTTCGGATACTGAGCTGCGCGCACGGCTCGGCGATAATCATTTTGCTACACGCGTTCACACTATTCTCGAAGAGTTTTCAACATACATTCACCACACGGAAACATGGTGCGTCCAACACGCGCCGCATCTTCTCGAAAAACCTGTAGCTTATTTCTCCGCCGAATTCGGACTACACGAATGTTTACCGATTTATTCGGGTGGTTTGGGGGTTTTAGCTGGCGACTTTGCAAAGTCTGCGAGCGATTTGGGAATCTCGTTCGTGGGAGTAAGCTTGTTCTATCGCCTCGGATATTTTAAGCAGAGGGTATCTGCTGACGGCTGGCAGGAAGAAGAGTATCCACCACTCGACCCGAGTGAATTGCCGATACGCCTATTGGTTAATGAATACGGCAATCCAATCGAAACTACAGTTAATGTCGGACATAGTGTAGTAAAACTTAGAGCGTGGAGGATTCGAGTCGGTCGTGGAGAAATAATTTTATTGGACAGCAACCATCCCGACAACGAACTTCATTTCAGAGAATTAACAGGAAGAGTTTACGGCGGTGATGTTTCGACGCGGATAATGCAAGAAATTATACTTGGTATCGGCGGCGTGCGAATGTTAAGATCGCTCGGAATTCATCCACAGATTTTTCATATGAACGAGGGCCATTCGGCATTTCTTACTCTTGAACTTTTACGCGAACAAATTGCAGGAGGGATTCCGAAAGAAAAAGCAGAAGTAGAAGTAAAGAAGCAGTGCGTTTTTACAACACACACACCGGTGCCGGCAGGACACGACCGTTTTCCGCAAAGCTTGATCGAGTATCAACTTTCGGCATTTGCCCAAAAGTTAAAATTCTCCATCGATCAATTAATGGCTTACGGTAGAATAAATGAGAAAAACAAAGAAGAATCATTTTGTATGACAGTATTGGCTTTAAAATTATCGCGAATCGCAAACGCAGTTAGTGAGCTACACGGAAAAGTCAGCCGCGATATGTGGAAGCAGCTTTACCCGAACCTACCGGTAGATAAAATTCCTATCGTCCATGTAACAAACGGCGTTCACACACCCGGCTGGGGTAATTTTCGCGCTCACGAGTTTTGGAATAAACGTCTCGATTTCGATTGGACTGATAGATTAATGGATAAAAAGTACTGGGAAAAGTTCGACGACCACAAAGTTGCATCCGACGAAGAACTCTGGGCACTAAGATGTACTTTAAGACGTGAGTTGATTGAATTTGTGCGGATGAGAGTTTCTACGCAAAATAGAGAACGATATTCACTATCGGTATTGGACAACATTCTTTCGCCCGATGCGCTCACGATCGGTTTTGCGCGCCGGTTTGCAACTTACAAACGTGCGCCTTTAATTTTTACAAACCCCGAACGACTCGCATCTA
>JAHJRJ010000055.1 GCA_018830765.1 Bacteroidota bacterium
GATTTATCTGTTAACATCTTTTTTTGAAATGTTTCGATACGGCGATTTTCAACTTTCAAATGTCATCACCAGTCTTTTTGCACTTTATCCTTTGCATACCGATTATCCCGGCATGCCTACGTTCGAGATTTGGCAGTTGTTCACTTACATGTTTATGCATGCCGGCTTCATGCACTTGCTGTTCAATATGTTCGCTCTTTGGATGTTTGGAATGGAGTTGGAAAACACTTGGGGTTCGAAAAAATTTTTCTTGTATTACTTGCTATGCGGTTTAGGCGCAGGATTATCGAACCTCGTAATCGGACCGCTGTTCAATCAGGGTGGACCTACTGTAGGCGCATCAGGCGCCGTTTACGGAATATTGCTCGCATTTGGTATGCTATTTCCAAACAGGCCTATATTCCTTTACTTCTTTATTCCTATTCGTGCTAAATATTTCGTAATGATATTCATGGCGATTGAGCTATATGCCGGAATAATAGGGACAGGAGACGGCATCGCACATTTTGCTCACCTCGGTGGTGCGGCTTTCGGATTTTTCCTTTTAATGATCGATTCGGGGAAAATACCTGCAATAAAATGGTGGAATACTTTTAGAAGTATTTATGGAAAACCTCCGCGCTACTCGACGGCTAATCGCAACGAAAAAGACCAAGTAAACGACGCTAAATTTTATGACATCCAGAGTAAGAAAGAAATTGATCCTGATCAAAAAATTATCGATGAGATACTCGATAAAATCAGCCGCGACGGTTATCAAAATCTGACAGAAGAAGAAAAACGAATTTTATTCGATGCAAGTAAAAAATTACATTAATTAGTAAATCGATATCAAATGAATTCTCAACAAAAAATACATTATACATATAAAGTCGGTATTCGGCGAAATACGCGTCAAGTTAATGTCGGCGGAATTCCGATAGGCGGTGGGTCTCCGATTTCAGTACAAACAATGACGAAAACGAAAACCAGTGACGTTGAAGCCACAGTCAAACAGATCATAGAAGCTGCTGAAGCCGGGTGCGATATTATTCGTGTAACCGTCAACGACAAAGAAGCTGCAGAAGCGATGCCTAAGATTGTGATGAAATCGCCGATACCTGTCGTTGCTGATATACATTTCAATCACATCTTTGCTCTTAAAGCCATTGAAGCAGGTGTTGCAAAAGTCCGGATTAATCCCGGAAATATTGGTTCGAAGGATAGGATTAAACAAGTGCTCGATGCGGCGAAAGGAAGAAACATTCCAATCCGGATTGGTGTAAACTCCGGTTCACTTGAACAAGATATTTTAGAGAAACATGGTTATCCGACTGCGGAAGCTCTTTACGAAAGCGCGATGCGACATGTAGAAATATGCGATGAGTTTGATTTCAGGGATGTTATCGTTTCAGTCAAATCCACTGACGTAAAACTGATGATCGAAGCGTATCGCTTGATTGCTCAACGCACTGACATTCCGCTTCATCTTGGTGTAACTGAAACTGGAACTGCTAAAATTGGGACGATTAAATCAGCCGTTGGAATTGGAACTTTATTAGCTGAAGGGATTGGCGATACCATTCGTGTCTCACTTACAGACGATCCCGTCAAAGAGATAGAAGTCGGTAAAGAAATTCTTCGTTCTTTAAGTCTTGCATCACGCAATGTTGAATTAATTGCTTGCCCGACTTGTGGAAGGTTGGAAGTAGATTTATTCAATATCGTTAAACAGCTTGAAGATAAGTTAGCAGGTGAAAAGAAGCCCGTAAAAATTGCTGTTTTAGGATGTGTAGTGAACGGGCCCGGAGAAGCGAGCGAAGCCGACATCGGAATTGCGGCAGGGAAAGGGGTTGCAATTTTATATCGGAAAGGGGAAATGATTAAAAAGATTAAAGAAGAGGAAATCGTCAGCACGATTTTAGAAGAAGTTAAAAATTTTAAAGCTTAAACTTATATCTTTCCGGTGAAGAACTCTCAAACTGAACATGACCGAATGTAAGATTTGCCAAAAATCTTCACGGACAATCTCCAAAGTTTTAGGTGTATGTTTGCAGTGCATCCGCGGAAAACCGGACCAGACATTAGAGTATACTTCAAAAGCTCACAGGAATAGTCGAGAAGCATTTCGACTGCCCGAAGAACCAGCCAAAGACCCTGATGGAATATTATGTGAAGTTTGTGTGAATGAATGCAAAATACCTGAAAATAAATTTGGTTATTGCGGTTTGCGAAGAAATATCGGTGGGAAACTTATCGGAACGTCAAATAATGAGGGAAAGCTCTCTTGGTATTATGACCCACTCCCAACAAATTGTGTTGCCGACTGGGTTTGTGCCGCTGGAACAGGAGTTGGCTACCCAAAATTTGCTCATTGTAAGGGGGCAGAATACGGTTATAAAAACTTAGCGGTATTTTTCAACTCATGTTCATTCAATTGTTTTTTTTGCCAGAACTGGCATTACCGACAGGACACTTTGAAATCCCAAAAGATAACCGTAGATGAATTTGTTTCGATTGTTGATGAACGCACTTCTTGCATTTGTTATTTTGGTGGTGATCCCACACCGCAGATACAATTCTCAATTAATTCAGCTAGGGAAGCTTTAAGAAAAAAGAAAGAAAGGATACTTCGTATTTGCTGGGAAACCAATGGTTCGATGAATAAAGAGTTTATGAATCAAATTCTTGATATTGCAATTGAATCAGGCGGATGTATAAAATTCGATTTGAAAGCTTGGGATGAAAATTTGAACATTGCGCTGACAAGCGTTTCGAGTAAGAGAACTCTTGAAAATTTCGAAGAGGCGGGAAGTCGCATTCATCTCCGGACTTTACCACCATTGATTATTGCAAGTACACTTCTTATTCCCGGATATGTTGATTTGGAGGAAATAGGGAATTTGTCCAAGTTCATCGCTTCCGTAAATCCTGAAATACCTTACAGTTTATTAGCATTTTATCCGCGTTTTTATATGTCTGATCTTCCATTTACAACACGTTCGTTTGCTGAAAAATGCTGCACGCTTGCGAAAGAAGCAGGATTAAAAAACGTTAAAATTGGAAATGTTCATCTTTTACAGTAATTAAGCGATGTTTTCACAACAAAAGAATATTTTGATAACAGGTTTACCAGGTGTTGGGAAAACTACTTTGATTATCAAAATTGCAGAACACATCGAAAACAAAAAGCCAGTAGGTTTTTATACATCAGAAATTAGAGAAGGAGGCGGTAGAAAAGGTTTTCGACTTAAAAGTTTTGATGAACACGAGAGCATCTTGGCGCATGTAAATTTTCGCAGCCAATATAAAATTGGGAAATATGGAATAAATGTAAATGGTTTTGAAGAGTTTATTGATTTGATTAAGTTCGATGATGTATCTTCGATTATCACGATTGTAGATGAGATAGGAAAGATGGAATGTTTTTCAGAAAAGTTTAGGGATTTATTGATTAAGCTTCTTGTTTCTAAAAAATTACTAATAGCAACGATTGCATTGAGGGGGAACGAGTTTATTGAAGAGGTAAAAATGAGGAATGATGTTCAAATTTTTCATCTTACTACGCACAACAGAGATGAAGTTTTCTTAAAAATTATGAAACTAATAGGATACCCAATAATTTGAGATTTTCGTTTGCCATTCCATTAAATAATCTATAAATTTCATTCAAATAAAAATAATCAATCACAAATCATAAATATATATTATGGGCTTTAATTGCGGCATAGTAGGTTTACCGAACGTCGGCAAGTCAACAATCTTCAATGCAATAACTTCGGCTAAAGCAATCGTTGCAAACTATCCGTTTACAACCATTGAACCTCATAGTGGCGTTGTTCCTGTCCCGGATGAAAGATTAAATGTACTGGCAAAAATTTTACAACCACCTAAAATAATTCCTACAAATATTGAATTTGTTGACATCGCCGGTCTGGTAAAAGGCGCAAACAAAGGAGAGGGATTGGGAAATCAATTTCTTGCGCATATCCGTGAAGTGGATGCAGTGGTGCACGTCGTTAGATGTTTTGAAAATGATAACGTTGTACATACGTACGGAAGCATTGACCCGAAAAGAGACGTTGAAATTGTAGAAACAGAATTGATATTAAAAGATATTGAAACAATCCAGAAAAATTTATCTGAATTGGAACGCCAATCTAAATCAGGCGATAAAAAAGTCCGTCATGCAATGGATGTGTGCCGGAAATTGGAAGACCATTTGAGCACCGGAAAACTTGCCAAGATGTTAAACCTCAATGAGGAAGAAAAAGCACTTGCTTGCCATCTGCATCTGTTAACAGCGAAACCTGTTATGTTTATTGCAAATGTAGATGAAGAAGGTTTAACAAAAGGAAATGAGTACATCAGAGTTGTGGAAGAATTGGCGGTACATCGCGGGTCAACCGTTTTGGTTGTTGACGGTGAGATAGAAGCCGAGCTTGCCGACATATCTTACGAAGAACGTGAAGCATTTTTATCCGATCTAGGAATTAAAGAATCAGGACTTGATAAAGTTATCCATAACGGCTATTGGCTTTTAGATTTGATAACGTTTTTTACTCACAATCAAAAAGAACTTCGTGCGTGGACGGTTAAGAAGGGAACAAAAGCTCCGCAAGCGGCTGGAAAAATACACAGCGATTTTGAAAAAGGATTTATTAAGGCAGAAGTGATTAAAATAAAAGATTTAGTTGCAGTGGGTTCGGAATCCGCTCTTCGTGAAAAAGGATTGTTGCATATACAAGGTAAGGAATATCAAGTTGAGGATGGCGACGTAGTGTTTTTCAGATTTAATGTCTGATATTTTTTTAAACGCCCGTCTTTAGACGAGGTCTCGTCTCATGAAACGAGACGGACAAAGCACGCGAAGAAGGCGCAAAGATCGCAAATTATTAATGCTTGAAAACATACGGACATCGAATATCTGACATTGGAAATTAAAAATAGAGAAGCCCGGCAAGGCATAGAATGGGATAGCCGGGAGGCGATAGCTAACCCCACTCATAAAAATCCCTACCGGGCTCAAAAAGCTTTATGGCATCCCGAGAACTTTTTTTGCTTCATCAGACATCATACTGGGATTCCACATTGGTTCCCAAACGATTCGAACATCGGCATCTTTCACTCCCGGCATTTGTAGTAACCTATTCTGAACATTCTGCGATATCCATGTATACGCAGGACATCCCGGTGCAGTTAAAGTCATCTTTACGCCGACCCAATCATCTATTATCTTAATATCATATATCAAACCTAAGTCGACTATGTTGACGGGGATTTCCGGGTCATAACATTCTCTAAGTGCATCGTACACTTCTTGCTCTGTTAGTTGTTTAACTTTTGCAGCCTCATCCATATCTTAGCTTTTCTTAATTAGTTTATTTAATAATAAAATCTTTTTGTATAATTGTCAAGAAATATTTTTTTGGTGTTACGATTTTCCTAAATTATTTACGAAATTTTTATCAGGTAGAATCGCAATAATTTTTATTAATTCTTTTTTAAAGTTGAAAAGCTGCAGCTTTTGTTTTGTGAACACGCATTACAATACACATCTATTTTCTGTATAGAAGATAAACATCTCGGGCACCTCTCAGAAAATGGATTTGTAACTTCGTAATTGCAAGTCGGACAAATACGCTTTTCCGATTTCAATTTTTCTTCTAATGTGCGATTTGTAGAATTCATTCTATAAAATTTTAAAAATACCAATTATATGAGCAACGAGACCGCCGATTAAGAAAGCATTGAGCCAAGTCCCTATCCAAATCAGTGTTGCCTTTTTCCATCCGCGCTCCTTATACATTATTATCATGGATGTTACGCACGGGACGAAGAGTGTTATCGTAACTAAAGCCACGACCACTTGCATCGGGTCTAAGTGTAGGCTATAAAGTCCTGCCGCGCCAAAATCTCTACGCACCAAACCCATCACGAATGCTGTAGAAGCATCTGCCGGCAGTTTCAACCAGTGAACCGTCAGCGGCGCTAATGCTTGCTGCCAAATTTTTAATAGACCCGTTACTTCGAGGGTGCCGATTACACCGGCTCCTAAGAAAAACCACGGGGCGGCTTCCTTCATAAACGAAAAAGTTCTCACGACTGTTTTTTGAAAAACATTATTTATCCGTGGTAAACGCATAGGGGGTAAGTCAATCAATAACGGAGACGATTCGCCTTTGAGGGTTTTGTTGAGAACTGTTCCGATGGTAACCAGGACAGAAAAAATTACTGCCGTATATATCAAAAGCGCCTGGAAGCCGGCGCCAACCAATAATGCTGTTATTACTGCGAGCTGAGCCGAGCAAGGTATCGCAAATTGTAAAATGGTTGTGGCTATAGTTTTTTCTCTTTCGGTGCTGAGTAGTCGCGTCGTAATTGTCGCCATCGAGACGCAGCCGAAACCGAGAATAAGTGGAATTACTGCGCGACCGTTTAAACCGATAAAGATCATACTCCTGTCAACCATCGTGGCGAGGCGGGGGAGATAGCCGCTATCTTCGAGTAGCGAAAGCGCTATGTAGAATGCAAAAACCAGCGGGAATAATAAGAATAAAAGATATGTTACACTCATTGTGAGAACACCGAACTCACCCACTAAAATTTTAGCGACCAGTGATGTAGCAGGAATAAAACCTGTAACAACCGATCGAATCCACACTTCCCAAAGCTCGTTTCCTAAATAAGTTTCGGTAAAGCCGACTAAATCTTGCGCGACAAGTTTTCCGACAAATAAAAACATTAGATAAAGTATCCCGATAAGAATCGGAATGCCAGTGATTGTTCTGACCGTCCACCTTCCTATGAGCGAATAGATATGCTTGCGCGTTGAATCATCTTCGATTATCTGGTTGACGATATAATTTACACGGTTGCGCCGGTCGATGTAAACAGATTCACGTTCGTTCAACGGAGCAACGCCGTGATTCTTGGATATGAACTCATCGCCTTCCAAAACTAAAAGCGCTTCCGATTGGGAGCCGACGATTGTGAGCATTATATGTAGCTTCGAGTGGAGTTGTCGGTTTTGCTTGCCCTGCCGTGCTTGTTGGATTTTTTCTTCCAGCGTTTTCAGTCCTTCCTTCTTAACTGCCGTAGCTGTTATTACGGGGACGCCTAAAAAATGTTCTAATTTCCCGATATCTATTTTTATCCTATGTTTATTAACTTCATCCCAGAAATTTATGACAACAAGTAACCTCTTGCCCATATCTATTAACTGCTGTGTGAGGAAGAGGTCACGCTCCATATGTACTCCATCGACGATATTAATAATGACATCACCCTCAAGAATGATATCACGCGCTACGCGTTCTTCATCGTTGAAAGACGAAACGCCGTAAATACCAGGCGTGTCATAGACATCGTATTGAAGATATTTCCCTTTTGTTACCTCTACCGTAGTTCCGGGATAGTTGGATACGTCAACATAAATTCCGCTGAGATAATTAAAGATAACCGATTTTCCGACGTTTGGATTGCCTACTAATACAATCTTAGGAGATGCGCTATCAGATAGGATTGGAACCTCGCCGATATGCACGTGATGTTCGAGGTGTGTCGGAGCGTTAGAATTATTTTTCATTGTATAATATATTAATGTTTGGTAACGATTATATTTTTAGCTAACTGAAG
This sequence comes from Bacteroidota bacterium, assembly GCA_018830765.1. Lineage (GTDB taxonomy): Bacteria > Bacteroidota > Ignavibacteria > UBA10030 > BY39 > JAHJRJ01. The sequence continues at coordinate 7,618 of JAHJRJ010000055.1, forward strand.
CCCAATGGCAATTTCCTGCCGACTTTTTTGAATCAAAATCGTACCACCGGGAAGTCGCTCTAAACATTTCACTATGTCGCCTTCCATAATGCCGAAGCGGATAAACTGTGAGCGAGCTAATCCTACAGGTAAATTGACTATTTTAACTGTATCTCCTTTTTTCGCATCGAATAAAGAAAATAACCGTAACCGAAGGCTTTTCTGTATCATTTCTTTTGCTGACATTCTTCACAGATTCCGAATATTTGATGAGTTGAGTTATGTATCTTGAAATTATTTTGCTTTGCGATTTTTATTTCGTAATTGGATAGAGTTTCAGCGACAAACTCGACAATGCTGCCGCATTCTAAACAGATGAGGTGGTGGTGTCCTGGCTTATCGATAACTTTCTCGTAGTATGAATGTTCGGCACCGAGTCGGTATTTAGTTAAAATGCCTGTGGATACGAAGAGGTCGAGTGTGTTGTAAACAGTTGCGAGGACAATTTTATCATCCTTCTTTTTGAGATGATTATAAAGTTGTTCAGCGTTAAAATGGTCGTCGAGTTTTATCACCTCTTTGAGAATTCGCTCACGTTCAGGGGTTGAACGGAGATTATTTTCCTTGATATATTTCTTAAGTATTTCTATTGACGAATTATAGTCCATTTTCTTATGTAGAATGATTCTAAATAAAGATAAGGCTTTTTGAGGAAGAAGTCAAGTGAATTGAATCATTAGTTCATTGAAACATTTAATCAATGGGTCAATGAGCAAATGAGTCGATGAACAAATGTATCAATGTATCAATGGATTATTGGAGTCATGGAGAGATGGATTGTTGGAGTTAAAGAAAAAAGCACAGAAAATCACCTGACTTCAATCACGTTATCCCTGTGCTCTAAAATAAATCTAAAACTTGTGGTGAGCGACCCCGTCCCGAATGCATTCGGGACGGGGGAGTCGAACCATCTAAAATCAGAAATCTAAAATCTTTTCAGTGGTTATGTCCCAGTTTTGGCGCAACGAATTTATTGTA
>JAHJRJ010000283.1 GCA_018830765.1 Bacteroidota bacterium
AGCAATTGCCGCACCCATTGATGTTCCGAAGACTCCGATATTTCCCAATTTAATATCTTTTCTGGATTCGACATATTCTAACACGCTTATGAAATCGAATTTTTCGTAATAACCGTATGTGCAGAATGTACCGCCGCTTAACCCATGACGTCTTGAGTCGTACAAAAAAATGTTAAAACCATTTTCCCAAAAGAATTTTACAAAAGGTAATCCCGCTATTTTACAATCGCCAACGCCGTGTAAAAATATTATTGTACCTTTCGGCCGGGAGTCACTTTTAATTAGCCAACTATTTAGTTTAATGCCGTCGCTTGTAATTACTTCAATTTCTTCATACTGCAAGCCGAGGTCTTTCGGCGTGACGGGGTGATTGATTTTCTGGTAGAAGTCGGGATAGCGTCTGCGTGGTTGCAATAAGATAGTAGGACCGATGATCAGAAGTATAAGGGTGACAATCAGAAGGAAAACAACAAGTGTGATAATAATTGCGAGTAGAACGGTCATTATGCTTTTCGGAGCTTGATGTCAATTTCCGAAATTTTATCTACTCTTTTTTGATGACGACCGGCTGTAAACTCGGTAGTCAACCAAATTCGAACTATGGATTTTGCAAGCTCTAAACCGGTAATCTTGCCGCCGATGGTTAACACGTTAGCGTCGTTGTGTTCGCGGCTGCTTTGGGCGGCAAATTCGCATTGGCACGCAGCAGCGCGAATGCCGGGGATTTTATTTGCTACCATTGCGGAAGCTACACCAACCGAATCAATCATAATTCCTCTTGAAGCGTCACCGGTAGAAACTAATTTCGCCACGGCGAAAGCATAGTCGGGATAATCGCACGCTTCTTCGGTTGTCGTTCCGATATCCATAACCGTAAAACCGAGCGTTTCGATAAAAGGCTTTAGCTGTTCTTTAAGTTGGTAACCACCGTGGTCGCTGCCGATTACTAAAGTTCCGTGGTACGCAACTTTCTTAGATTGCTCGCTGCTGTCTTGCTTTTTAATCTCGGGCTTGATTTCGGTGGACGGTACAATATCAATCTTAAGACTTCGGGCGGCATCTCTTGCAGCAGTAGTTACGATAGTATCGGGTGTAACGGCAATACTTTTCTGTCCTTTTTTTGCAGCTTCTTTTACTGTTAATTCTGAAATTAATTTTTTCGCCATCAAAAATCTTTCTGCGCTATCGATGTTGAAAATACGAACTAATTTATCCATTAGCAAAATTACAAGTATTCGTTCATCTGTTTACGCTTGAGATAATCTACAACTTCCTTAACGTCTTGAGAATCTCCGAGCTTGCAAACGAGCAGCGCATCGTCGGTATTTATGATGATAACATCCTCTATACCTATTGAAGCAACGAATTTATTTTGAGAATAAATCAAAGCGTTTTTTGTGTTTTGCAGGAAGACTTTTCCTGTAACACTATTGCCGCTTTCGTCCTTGCCTGAAAGACGATAGACTTCGTCCCAAGAGCCGACGTCGCTCCAGCCGAAATTTCCTTTAAGCACAAAAACATCTTGAGCTTTTTCCATTACGCCGTAGTCGATTGAAATTCTTCTGATTAGCTTATAAGCCAGCTCGAGTGTTTGGTCGTATTTCTCCGTTCCGATAGCGGCATCAATTTTCATCAATTCATCGTACATTTCGGGGAGGGATTTTTTTATTTCGTTAAGGATAGTATCTACTTTCCAGATAAACATACCGCTGTTCCAAACAAAGTCGCCGCTGCGTAAAAACCGTTTAGCAGTTTCTTCGTTAGGTTTTTCGGCGAATGTTTTTACAGAATAAACCCCACGCGAGAAATATGGGTTTTTACGATTATCTGTATCTTCGAATTGAATGTATCCGTATCCGGTCTCGGGCCTTGTTGGGTGAATACCTACCGTTATCAATTTACCCGACTCGTAAGCAACCCATATAGCCAAACGTAAAACTTTGTGGAATTCTTCTTCATCTTGTATAATGTGGTCGGCGGGCAGCACAACCATAATTGCGTCCGGGTCAATTCTTCTGAGAAAAAGAGCTGACAGTCCGATGCACGGAGCTGTATTCCTTCCGACAGGTTCTACAATTATATTATCGCCGGCTATGCTCGGCAGTTGTTTGGCAACCAAAGGTTTTTGGATTTTATTTGTTACGATCAATATGTTTTGACGATCGATTATGTTATCTAACCGTTTTACTGTATTGAAAATCATCGTGCTGTTACCGAAAATTTCGAGTAACTGCTTGGGTGATTTTTCACGGCTGCGCGGCCAAAACCTGGCGCCAACTCCACCAGCCATAATTACTGCATAAACATTAGGCATAATATTCTCTCCTTCTTTACTATAAATAAATCCTTGGTACTCTTGCGGCAATTCCGCATAAAACTTCATAGACATTGGTTTCAACTTTATCGGCTATTTCGGTTACTGTGATTTCTGAACCGTTTTCTCTTCC
>JAHJRJ010000284.1 GCA_018830765.1 Bacteroidota bacterium
GCAAGAATTGCCGTTTTAACCGAGCACGAAATTTTCGGCAGGTTAAAACGAAGAAGCAGCACAGGAAAGCGCCGATTCAGAGGCATTTCGTTCAAGGAACTTAGCCAGCTCAAACGCGGCGATTACGTTGTTCACATCGACCACGGCATCGGAGTGTTTTCTGGATTGCAAAAAATTAAAGTCGGTGGTATTGAACAGGAGGTAATAAAGCTTCAGTATCTCGATAAAGATACTTTATACGTCAACATCAATTATGTAAATAGGATACAAAAATATTCTTCGCAGGAAGGTCACGTCCCGAAGCTTCACAAGTTAGGTGAAAAAGATTGGGAACGCACAAAACAGAGAGCAAAAAAAAGAATAAAAGATATTGCACGCGACCTGATCCGCATATATGCAATGCGAAAAAAAGAAAAAGGGTTCGGCTTCTCCTCCGATTCCCACTGGCAAAAAGAATTAGAAGCTTCATTTATGTATAAAGACACACCCGACCAAGCGAGAACGACAGAAGAGATTAAAAGAGATATGGAAAACGTCGCTCCGATGGACCGACTGATATGCGGCGATGTCGGCTTCGGTAAAACGGAAGTTGCTGTGCGTGCCGCTTTTAAAGCAGTCATGGACAATAAACAAGTTGCTATTTTGGTGCCCACTACAATACTCGCTCAACAACATTACAACACGTTTCGCGACCGGCTCGACAGGTATTCCGTAAAAGTAGAATGTTTGTCGAGATTCAAAACGAAAAAAGAACAGAATAAAATTCTTGAAGACTTAAAGTCGGCGCGAGTAGATATAATTATCGGAACTCACAGACTGCTTTCCCACGATGTCATTTTTAAGGACATCGGGCTACTGATAATAGATGAAGAGCATCGATTTGGCGTTACGGCAAAAGAAAAATTGAGAATGTTAAAGACAACTGTGGATACGCTCACATTGACCGCCACGCCAATACCCAGAACATTGCACTTTTCGTTGATGGGGTCAAGAGACCTTTCGCTCATGAATACTCCGCCACAAAACCGTCTACCAATAATTACGGAAATTATTCCCGCTACAGACGGACGGCAAACACATTGGAGAGTAATACGAGAAGCGATATTAAAAGAACTACACCGTGGGGGCCAAGTATTTTTCGTGCACGATAGAGTTCAGAATATTTCGGAGATCGTTTCACTCATTCAAGACCACGTGCCCGAATCACGCGTGCGTGCGGCACACGGACAAATGCGCGGTCACGACTTGGAAAACATAATGAACGATTTTTTAGGAAAAAAAATCGACGTGCTGGTTGCAACTAAAATCATTGAATCGGGATTAGATATTCCGAACGTCAATACTATTGTAGTTAATCGTGCGGATAAGTTCGGTATGGCTGAGTTGTATCAATTGCGCGGACGGGTTGGCAGGTCGAACGTTCAAGCTTACGCTTATCTTCTCACACCTCCGCTCAATATATTACCCCGCCATTCGATACGCCGTATTCAAGCAATCGAAGAGTTTACTGAGTTAGGCTCCGGCTTCAATTTAGCTATGCGCGATTTGGAGATACGCGGTGCGGGTAATTTACTCGGAGCAGAACAATCGGGTTACATTTTAGAAATGGGCTTTGAGACTTACGAAAAAATTTTGGAACAAGCAGTACATGAATTAAAAGATGAAGAATTCAAAGAATTGTTTGCGAACGAAAAACTTCCTTCTCCAAAAATTGAAACTCTCGTCGAAACGGACATCGAAGCTTTAATTCCGGATTTTTATGTGGAGAAAGACTACGAGCGACTCGAAATTTACCGCCGTTTGTATAAAATAGAGAACGTTATTGAAATAAATAATATAAGATTGGAATTACAAGATAGGTTCGGTGAATATCCGCCCGAGGTGGAAAATTTGTTACAGATTATTGGATTGAGAATTACTGCTGCTCAATACAAGATTCAGAAAGTGGAATTGAAGGGGACACAATTATCGATTACACTGCCGGATAAAGATGACTTGGATTTTTATGGAAATAAAGATGGGGCTGATTCAAAGTTAAATAAGTTAGTTAAAAAATTTCAAAGTAATGCAAAATATAATCCTCGATTGAGTGAATCAAACGGTCAGCTTGAGCTAACGTTATTGATACGAGATGTTTCATCCGATATCAATCGAATCACTCAGAGCATCAATATGCTTATCAACTTATTTGAATAGTGAAATATATACAGGATGTGGCTAAAGCCAAACAAATTTTCTAATCTGCAATCAGTCAGATGAATCTGACTGTAATAGATAATTTAATTTTGTTGCAGTTGACTTCAGTCAACTGATTAAGAAAGTTCGGATGTGATTGCTTTAGCATCATATTCTTATACAGCTAAAGCCAAATAAATTTTCTAATCTTCAATCAGTCAGATGAATCTGGCTGTAATAGATGCTTTACAATGATTCAATGAATCATTTTTTTAAAAATACAATTTTTCCCCTACATTTTCTCCGGCGCTGTAATCCCTAAAATAGCAAACCCGTTCTTCAAAACAATTTTAGTAGCCAGGCAGAGCACAATCCTCGCGGCTGTAAGTTGCTTATCTTCAGTAACGACACGATGCTGATGATAAAATTTATGGA
>JAHJRJ010000285.1 GCA_018830765.1 Bacteroidota bacterium
AATGGCAGTAATGAATTTGCCAAATCTAATGGGATTCCGTCTGGAAAATAACTTAATAACTTGTGCAGTCTTTCATCTTTATAACTCATTAATAAAAGTGGAGCCAGAAAGTGTTGACAAAATTGTTTGTATGCTATCCACGGATAACCATCCTTGAATATTTCAAAGGATAATGTATCTATAAAAACAGGTTTGCAATTCAAAAATTGTATGTTGTAAGCCGAAGCATCTTTCAACGACATATTGTGCTCTAAAGCATATCTCTGAATTAAAAGAGTAGTGATTGCCGCATCTTTAAGCTGTTCAAACGACCATTCATACGGATATGAGATAAATTCAATTTCTACAGGCGCTATGATTTTATAACAATTCCCAAAGGGATCTCCGACTAAAGTAAAATACTCCTTGTTCAACTCTGTGTGGGGTATAAGTAACCCCTCGGAACATAATCTATCATAAAGACCTGATTGAATTAAGTATTCATAGTTCTGTTGGTAAGAATAGTTAATTGCTCTATGGATTCTGCCATTATGCTTAAATATAAATCCGCTTGGATCTCGAGATAGTAATATATCCTTCATCACTCCGTTCCTTTAATCACAAATGTTATTGAGATTATAATGATTCACACTACAAAAATGTATTATTCATTTAAATAAAAGATTTTTTGCCTTGCTGAATAATCGCTTAATGTTTTTTTTAATAAGAGATAAGTAAAACAAAATCGCAAGCACTATTGCAGAAAGAATTTGAAAAAGAAGACTGCCCGTGCTCGGATCGATATATAAAATTGCCGCATTCGTAGATGAAGTAAATAAAAAACAGATGCTAAAAGTAATTATTACTTTTGAAAATATTAGACGAGTCATTTTTCGTTTCTCCTTGTATTTCTAAGTATTGGGAATTTTTTAATCAACATTTTCTTCTCTGCTTTATATCTTCTATCGGCTTTCCTGAGTATGCACTGTCAGCATACAAATCTTTATTTCCTCTACGAGACCATTCCACTCTACGAGTTCGTATCTACGATACCTCTACGAGGCCGTAGGTAGATAGATCGACTCGAAACGTAAAACGTTTCTCGTCAAGCGGGGTCGAAGGGTATTTCGAGTTGCTCTGAAGTTGAGATATTTTTAATTGATTTAACCTTTTTACTCTACGCTCTTCACTCTCTGCTATCTTCACGCTCTTTTTGTCAATTACTTGCTTCAGCGTAAATCTCATATCTTCTTTCCCCGCGAGCCTTGCTCTATCTTTGTTGATTTTTTGCCCATTCCCCAAATCGCCGTTTCACCTTTGCATTTCCCGACTTTTCATCTCCATACTCTTGTAGTAAACTTCCATCACTTTATCGTAAACTAATTCGTGTGTTATTTTTAGCATGCATTCGAATGTACCGATCGGACATTTTTCCCCGCCGTGAATACCGCAAGGCCTGCACTTCAAGCCCAGTGTTTCTATAATCGCATCGAAGTTACCAAAGGGTGCAAATCCGAACGCAGGAACTGTAGGACCGAATATTGCCACAACAGACGTCTCTACAGCAGTTGCGATGTGAATCGGTGCGCTGTCGTTTGAGACTAATACATTACATCGTTTGATTAATTCTGCAGATTGAAGCAGAGAAAGTTTTCCGGCAGTGCTGAACACCCTACCCCTTCCGATAGTAGACACGATTTCTTTGCATAGTAGGACGTCGTCCTTCCCTCCTATCAAACATACAATATAATTTCTTGCCACGAGCTTTTTAATCAACTGTATATACCCTTCTTTAGTCCATCGTTTAGTATTCCAAACTGAACCCGGCGCAACCCCAATCAACTTTGAAGTATCCAAAATTTCTTCTTCAAATAAAATTTTATTTATAAACACAACGTCGGCTGAAGCGGGATATAGTCGTGGCGGTTCCTTTATAACTTTAACCATACTGACCGGCTTTAGTAACGATAAATTCCGATCGATTTCATGAATACCCTTTTCGTATTTTACGATGTCGGTAAACAATATTTTGCCCGCGCTTTTATTAAAACCGATTCGTCTTCCGATATTCCCTAAATATGCTAGAAGTGCGCTGCGTAATGACCTATGGGGGATGAAAGCAATGTCGTAATGCTCCGATTTGATAAACTTGAGCAAACGTAAAAACCCTTTAACCCCT
>JAHJRJ010000286.1 GCA_018830765.1 Bacteroidota bacterium
ATATCTTGAACCTGCACTTTCTCAGCGCCTTTATCTTTAACTCCATCGGATAACATCGTTAAGCAAAACGGACATGCAGTACCGATAACATCTATGTTTAACGCTAAAGCTTCCTCGGTGCGTTCGTGATTCACCCTTTTTCCGACTGTTTCTTCCATGAACATCCTTGCACCTCCTGCGCCGCAGCAAAATCCCTTATCTTTTGACCTCTTCATCTCCAAAATGCCATCACTCGAAACACTGCTAACAACTTGACGAGGTGAATCATATATTTCATTATAACGTCCCAGGTAGCAGGAATCGTGGTAGGTAATTTTCGCTTCTAATTTCTTTGCTACTTTTATTTTCCCGTCTGTAATTAGTTTCATAATATAATCGGAGTGGTGGATAACCTCATAATTCCCGCCGAATTGCGGATACTCATTCTTAAGTGTATTAAAACAATGAGGGCAGGTTGTAACGATAGCTTTTACATTATACTTGTTGAGAATTGAAACATTCTCCATCATCAACATTTGGGCGAGATATTCATTGCCTGCACGACGGGCTGCATCGCCAGTACATTTTTCTTCGGTACCCAAAATTGCATAATTAACATTTGCTTTCCGCAAGATTTTTACAAATGCTGTAGTAACTTTTTTGGCACGTTCATCATAAGCGCCAGCACAGCCAACCCAGAAAAGAATTTCTGCATCAGGTTTATTGGTGATGAGTGGGACGTTTAATCCTTCTGCCCAATCAGCGCGAGAAGCTGAGCTGAATGCCCACGGCGTAAAGTTACGCTCGAGGTTTTGGAAAGTCGTTTGCAATTCCTTCGGAAAACGCGATTCATTCAATACGAGAGACCGGCGCATATCTACAATAGTATCCACGTGTTCGATCATAACAGGGCATTCCTCAACACAAGCCATACAGGTTGTGCAAGCCCATAGTTCATCTTCTGTAATAAAATCATAAATGAGTTGTTTTTGCAGAGGATGTTTTTCGACAGAACCAATTTCAGCGGGTTGAGAAATATCGATTTTCTTTAATAACAAAGGTCCTTTCTCCATAAGACGACTTCGCAAATCTACAATAACCTTTCTAGGGGATAATGATTTTCCAGTAATATTAGCCGGACACGAAACGGTACATCTGCCGCATTCTGTACAAGTGTATCCGTCCAATAATTGCTTCCACGTAAAATCTTCTACATCCGAAGCGCCGAATTTTGTCAGAGTCTCATCGCTCAAGTTGATTGGTTTCAGTGACCCTTTAGGTGTAAGTTTTGATAAATAAACGTTTGGAATTGAAGTGAGCACATGGAGATGTTTTGAGAAAGGTAGATAATTTAAAAACAATAAAACAAATCCTATATGGATCCACCAAAATATGTGATACAAAACTTCGAGTGTTCCTTTCGATAGCTCACCAAAAATAGGAATAGCGAATACAGATACGAATCTTAAATTTGTAAAATGCGTTTCATTCAGCAGCATCTTAGTGGTATTTTGTCCGAACATCGATAACATAATAAACAAAATCATACCGAGAATGAAGTAAGCATCTAGAGAAGAATGCCCCTGTAATCGTTTTGGTGGATTAAACAACCTCCTGCAGAAAGCAACAAGAACAGAGATAACTACAAGTAAAGCAATCAACTCCTGCGCGAATACTAGCGGTGAATATAACCAACCCAAAAAGGATAAGGAAAATTGCGGATGTATCCCTTCGCCTATCGATTCTAAAATGGCAGAGAGTAAAATAACGAATCCCCAAAATATAAAAAAGTGCATTAATCCTGCTAAAGGTTCTCTTAATAATTTTGTTTGTCCGAAGGCGATTATCAGTACTTTTTTAATTCGGTCGAATGGTCGGTCGGTCCTTTTTTCACTCTTACCTATTTTGAGAAAAGAAATCAAGCGAATGCAGTTAAATAGAAAATAGCTAAATGCTATAATTAATACGATAATAAAAATGATATTATTATGGCTTAAAAACACAAAAATTTTGGCATTTATCAGTTATTAAATAATTTTCATGTCTGCAGTGAAGATAGTAACTGCTCTTCCGCCGATTTTGACAGATTTTTCACCGTCCTCGTTTACACTAAGAGTAACCACTACCCTACCTTTGCGACCGACTTTATCGCCTTGCTCTGCTTTATAAGTTCCAACGCCGTTATCGAGTGACAAGATACCATTTTCGAGTAGATAAGCAGCCAATCCGCCGTGCACCGAACCGGTTACGGGATCTTCGCTGATTCCTTCGTTGGGGGCAAAAAATCGTATATGCACCAAAGAGTCCCGTTCGATTGTTTCAGTAGTAAATACACAAATACCTTGCAAATTCCGCTGGTTCATAAAATTGGTTAAAGTGAAAAAGTTAGGACGCAACCCGTAAACGACGTATAATCTTTTGATAGGAACGAATAAGTAATTCGTCCTGAGAATTAACATTTTCGGTTCGATGTCACTTAGATGTATATTTAAAATCCGAATAATATCTAACTTATATTGGGAAAAGCGAACGAACTTTTGTGGTACAATTAATCCCAGATTTACTTCGATCTTTGAAATTGATTTTTTAACCTCTACTGGCAATATGCCTGAAGAAGTTTCTACTTTAAATTGATAATTCCCTTCGTCATTCATTCCAAACAACCCGTCTTCAGCGAGCGAGTGGAAAGCGGCGATAGTCGCATGCCCGCATAACGAAACCTCTGTGGTTGGTGTAAACCACCGGATTCGCAGATTAGCATCAGGAGTCGTTGGCTTAAGGACAAAGGCGGTCTCGGATAAGTTCATTTCTTTTGCAATATTCTGCATTTGATTATCCGTCAGGGTGCTCGCGTTATTTACAACCGCGGCAGGATTTCCCTCAAAAGGTATGTCAGTAAATGCGTCGATTTGTTTTATTCTAATTGATTGCACTATAATCACTCTCCTATAATTTTACAAATGATATTACGTTGGCGCGCGCGATTATCGAAATCTATAAGAACAATCTGCTGCCACGTTCCTGATTCGAGTTCCCCGTTGCCGATAGGTATTGTTAATGAAGTCCCGATAATAGATGACCTGATATGTGCATAACCGTTTCCGTCATTCCAAGTGTTATCATGGTAGTACCTTTTATTTACCGGCGCGATTCTTTCGAGAGATTCGGGTAAATCTTTTATCAAACCAGGTTCGTATTCAATCGTTGTTATTCCTGCAGTCGAACCTACTACAAACACCGTAACAATTCCTTCTTTAACACCTGATTTTTTGATAACTTTCTCAACATCTTCTGTAATATTTTTGATATCGTTATTACCGTGTGTAGACACAAAGATTTTATCGGAAAATATTTTCATATTCCTTAGTAAGTCAATTTTCATGATAACATTCGCTAAAATTCAGGTATAAGATAACAATCTCGATACAGAATATCAAGCATTATTTTGTAAGAATTTTAAAAGTTGTTAAAGATATAGAAGATATTTTTTTTATCTACTGATGTTACGCAGAACTAGTCACAATAATGGAAATTTTTCCGGCTCACTATCAAAAGAATGTTTTCTCGTTACATTTTTCGATTCCATCGTGTGTCGGAATCGAAAAATACTCGAAACCCGCTTGAATTTGATGGTTCTCGAGTAGCGAAGTCGACCTACGGTCTCGTAGAGAAGACGGAGCGTAACGAGAGAACTAATCAGATAACCACCGAGCGCTTTGTCTTAGCTAGCGTAACATTAGTTATTTAGATATTGAAAATGGCCTCGGATAATGGGCTTTATTTTACGAAGCGCCATCCCCCTATGGCTAATGATATTTTTTACATCTTGTGGTAATTCAGCGAATGTTTGAGAATACCCGTCTGGAATAAATAACGGGTCGTAACCGAATCCGCCCTCTCCTTTTAGTTCCGATATTATTCTTCCCTCACAAATTCCCTCCGAGATGATCTCGGCATCAGAAGTTTTAAACACGGTTACGCATCTAAACCTTGCATGTCTCTGATTTTCGGGAACTGATTGCAATTCGAATAAAAGCTTTAGATTGTTCTTTAATGAATTTACATCCTCGCACGCGTATCGAGCTGAATAAACACCCGGTTTCATACCGAGTGCGTAAACTTCTAATCCAGAATCATCGCTTAATATCGGTATGCCTAACGTGTTGAACACCTCCCTGGCTTTTATTAATGCATTCATTTCAAACGTATCACCGTGTTCTTCTATATCTTGAACTTCAGGATAGTCAACCAAAGATTTGATTTCAATATTTATATCATTCAAGATTTCTTTTACTTCTTTTACTTTACCTTTATTCTTCGTAGCAATAATTAGTGTGTTCATAAATTATTTAGCCAATAAAGCTGTGAGTGCCTCATCAAGTGTTTCGACTCCGATTAGTTGAAGAGAGAAATTCTTGTGTAAGTTTTTCATGTTATTTTTCGGCAGGACAACTTTATTGAATCCCAATTTTTCAGCTTCCTGAATTCGCCGCTCCGGCTGATTCACAGTTCGGATTTCGCCTCCTAAACCGACTTCCCCGATTGCAACTGTGAGCGAATCCACTGGAACATCGCGCAAGCTGGAAAGTATAGAAGCCGTGATGCCCAAGTCGATTGCCGGCTCTTCTATTTTAATCCCACCCGCAATATTCACAAAAACATCATGAGTCGATAATTGAATGCCAACACGTTTCTCAAGAACTGCAAGCAAGAGAGTTAACCGTCTATAATCGAAACCCGTCGTATTCCGTTGAGGCATACCATAACTTGACGGTGATACTAGCGCTTGCACTTCTATCAGAATCGGACGGCTTCCCTCGATGCTGGAAACTACAGTTGAACCTGAAGTACCGAATATCCGCCCAGAAAGAAAAACCTCCGATGGATTTTTAACTTCCTGCAAACCAGTGTCGTACATTTCGAATATTCCAATCTCATTGGTCGAGCCGAATCTGTTCTTCACACATCTGAGTATCCGGAACGCGTGGTGCCTCTCCCCTTCGAATTGTATAACCGTATCAACGATGTGCTCGATAACTTTAGGACCCGCAATTACACCCTCTTTAGTAACGTGTCCGATTAGAAACGCAGGTATTCCGGTTTCTTTCGCTAACCTCATCAAATACGCAGTGCATTCACGGACTTGTCCGACACTGCCGGGCGAACTTTCTAACTCAGACCTATACATCGTTTGGATTGAATCTACGATAACAACATCCGGTTTGGCCGAGCGAATCAAGTTTACAATTGTTTCTAAATCCGTTTCAGCTATGGGGAAAATTTTATCTCCCGATTTTATCTTTAACCTTTCAGACCTTAGCTTTAATTGTTGAAGAGATTCCTCACCTGTTATATACAGTGTAACCTTATCTTGCAAACTATCAGCCATCTGTAGCATCAAGGTTGACTTGCCTATGCCCGGGTCGCCGCCAATAAGGGTAACTGAACCTTTAACGATCCCGCCGCCAAGAACTCTATTAAACTCGTTTATTGTCGATTTTACACGCGGTTCTTCATCGGTTTTAATATTTTCCAACGTGATCAGTTCGTGTGTTTCAATTTTTGCCTTCGACTTGGAATGCTTTAAAAGTTTTATCGTTTCCTCAACAAACGAATTCCACGTTTCGCAATTCGGACATTTCCCTACCCACCGAGGCGATTCATAACCGCATGACTGACAAATATATTTTGTAACAGTTTTTCCCATTTTCAGTTTCCTACTCTTACGTCTTTGCCCCATAACAGCTTCGTTCGTAATAACTCGAAGAAAGAGTGATCTTTCTGCTTAATCAGTTTTATCGTATAATTAGCTTTCTGAATAAATATTTCTGCCGGGGTTTTATAAAAAGCTTCTATCTGTCCATCTGCAGTAATGTGCACGGGCGATCCCATTTTTACAACCACCCGAATCGTGCTTGTATCCGGAACTACTAGTGGCCTCGCAGTTAGAGTGTGTGCTGCAATCGGATTTAGCATAATTACATTACTCTCAGGGACAATAATCGGTCCACCGGCAGCAAGTGAATAAGCCGTGGAACCTGTAGGTGTTGTTACTATCAACCCATCGGCAGAATATGTGAGTAAATACTTGTCGTTCACATAAGTTTCTAATGCAACTACTCGCTTCGATGCTCCCCTATCGATGACGATGTCATTCATTCCGTAGAAGCGTTTTTTCTTTTGCGGTGAATATGCTTCGATCACCATTCTTTCTTCAACTGAATAATTATTTTTTAGAATGGAATTGATTGTTTCTCGAATTGCGCTAACAGGAACTTCGGCTAAAAATCCTAATTTGCCTAGATTAATTCCGAGAATAGGAGTCGATCGATTACCAACACTCCGCGCTGCAGTCAGCATTGTTCCATCTCCTCCTAACGCAATGATTATATCGCAGTGGTCAGCTAATTTTTTCAAGGGATAAATCCGCACACCCCCAGCAATCTCATTTTTTTTAGTCAGCACACTTGCTAACTCTTCGCTTAATACAAATTCTATTTTTCGCTTCGTAAGGTAGCCGATTAACTCTTTAGCTACCGAGTAAAGCATGGGTTTCCGGATGTTGCCCATTATTCCGAATGTCATATATCCCCCGAAGATTATTGTGTTTTTTCGTTTTGTGCTTTTGATACTTCATCAACATAATTGAGTCTTATGTCCTTTAATACTTCGACAAACATTCTTTCTTCGTTGTCGGTAAGGTTGCCTTTCATCTTTTTGTGGAGTATGTCCAAAATATCGATTGAAATCTGCGCTTGTTCAAGGTTGCGTTCGATTTTATCGGTGATCGGGTTTTTTAATTTTCCCATTTGTTGCAAAGCTGCGGTTTGGAACATCAGCACTACATGTGTTAACAATAATTCGTTTTTTTCGAGTTGGTCCATATTAACCTCTGATATTAAATATTAATTCTAACTTTTATTATTTCTAAATTCCCAGAGTTTAGCGTATTTAGTAAAAACATATGCCGCAGAGAACACTGATAAAATTAATCCGTGTAATCCGTCTAACCAGCCGCCGCGAATGAAATACATCTTGACAAAGGTAAACAACGGTCTGAATATTATATCTGTCACTATAAACTTTCTTCCTCTACCCGCCATATCATCTGCGGCGAGTGTTGTGTATCTATTAAATTTCTCAAAATATTGAAAAATATTCCTGTCAGTATAATGGAGAAGGTCATTCTTTAACCTGCCCATTTTTCCTTTGAGATCTAAGCGTTCGTGCACAAGTGAGTTACTAAAACTGCCCGCACTTTTTTTGAATAGTCTTATAGTATAACTCGGGTACCATCCGCAATGTCGTATCCATTTCCCGAGAAAATATGCACGACGAGCAACTTCGTATCCCTCAAAACTTTCTCCTGCTGATTCCAAAATAGATTGAATTTCCTTAGCTAATTCCGGCATAACACGCTCGTCGGCATCTAATGATAATACCCAATCGTTTTGTGCAAGTTGTAACGCATAATTTTTCGCAGCCGAATAACCCTTCCATTCAACTTGAATAACTTTGTCCGTAAACATTTTGGCTATCTCAACTGTCTTATCCGTGCTGAATGAATCAACCACAATAATCTCATCTGCCCATTCCACGCACCGAAGGCATTCCGATATATTCTGTTCCTCGTTAAGAGTAATAATTATAACAGTTAATTTTTGAGACAAGAATTTAATTCCTAATCATTTTATTTTAAATTATTTTCTTTATCAGAAATAAATTTTGCGGCAGTCGCAAACCCGCAAACTATCCACAAATACATAATTACTTCCGTATCGCCAAAACTAAATTCAAATAAACCGCTAACGTGAAAAGCTACCAGCGATGCTACGCCACCCAAGGCAGTTGAATTTATTAACCAGTCGTCTTTGTACTTGTCGACCGTTTCCCAGAATACAAGAAATATTTTAATAAATAGAACGAGGAAAATAAACAAACCGACTGTACCAAGTTTTACCCCTATGGTTATTATATTACTATGTAGATGCCCCCAGACGCTTTCGCCTGGCTTTCCGTATTTGGGAAAGAACTCCTCCGTCCCGATATCCCCCACGCCGAAAACCGGATTGTCTAAAAATATCCGCCAGCCCGTTTGCCACTGATTCAATCGGTGTTGGTTGGCGCCTTCAGACGGGTCGAAGATACTGAAAACCCGGTTTTGAAGTTCTGCCGGTGAAATGACAATTATTAATATTGCCA
>JAHJRJ010000287.1 GCA_018830765.1 Bacteroidota bacterium
AGAAAAATCATTTAAAAATGTTTGCAGCGTACTTTTTGTTAATCCCTTTCCTTTTTTTAATTGTTGCAGTACAACAAGATCAACCAAGCCAAGTAATATTCCTTTTTCGTTAACCTTTGATATAAAAGAGTACAATTCTTTGTCTACCACACCAGCCGGAATAGTCAATGCGACATTCTCTTTGTCTTCAACATAACTTAACTGTTGTCCTCGCTTTACCATTTCCTTAAACATTATATCCACACCTTGACCAGCTTGTTGAACAGTAAATACTTTGGCAAGTGTATTTGCTAATCTAAAGTTTCTATAACGAGGTGGGTGAAAAATTATATTTTGAGAAGTAACACCGCCAAAGAAACCTCCGGGATTTATAATTTCGAGATGTGAAGGGTAATGCTTAATAAAAATGTGTGTCTGAATTCTATAATCCCGATGCATGATAGCATTTAAAATTGCTTCTTGTAAAACTTCTCTTTCGAACTCCTTCACCTCAACTCTGAATAAGCCCATCTGAATATTTATGATTTTTGTTTTAATCTCGGATAAAATCAGATCAAGTTGTAAAATTATTGGCTGGTATGATGATGTGTCCCTATTATGATAGCTATATTCAGTATCATCATCCGAAGCATACCAAAAATATCTTAGTTCTGCCTGCGGAATATATTTTTGAATTGTTTCCGGTTTACCAAGAAGTAAAATTCCAGCATAGGTCAATTCGTTATTCTCAATCAGAAGTAAATCCGAAAGAGTTTCGAAATCATTGAGTTCCTTCCAGTTTTCACTTCTTTTCGCTAAAAATTCTTTATGGCGAGCGAGAGCTTTTTCGGAAAGGTCTGTTATTGAAGTTCCATGAACAATTCGTGATGTTAAATCTAAGTTCGGTGGTCTTGAAGCCAGCATTTGAGTATAGACAGAATCTGGCATTTGTTTTGTAGCAGAACCGCTTCTTAAGTAAGGTATGTTTTTATATTTGTGCGGTCTCGCCTCACTTTCACCAATTACAACCGCAAGAATTGTTTTACCATCTTTTTCTTCTGTTCTTACCTCTGCAATTATTTGAGGGTCTGTTGCTGCTGTAATTTTGTTTGCAACTTCTCGTAATGTTTTTTCAGAAACGGTTAATCCTGACACGGTTCCATCATTCTTAACTCCAAAGTAGACAGTACCTCCTTTGTGATTTGCGAAAGAAACGAGCGCGGCTATCCCATCGGTCGAACGACCATGCTCGCCGCTTGAAAGTTCGTTTAAGCTTTCTTTAAATTCGATCGTGTCGCACTCTTGCCACTTCACTACTTTATCTCCACACTTAATACTTTCGTGGTGTCGTTTCCAAGTATATCAATCACCTTTACAAGTACAGTGTAGTTTCCTTTTTCTTCGTAAGTGTGTTTTACGCTCAAATCTATTTTAGGCTCTTTCTTTGTACGGTAACTCTGCCATTCGTTGTGGAATGTATCATCGCGGTAATTCCAATCTACTGCCCAGTAATCTATCCACTGCGACCAGTGTGTAATTGCCGATTGCACTTCTTGCGGAACATCATCCGGCGGGATTATAAAATCTTTTAACGTTAGTTCTAATTCTTTCCCTTTCACTTTTGTTTTAACAGAAAGAGCAGCGAGTTCAAAAAAATGTATATCTCCCTGTTCGACGGCTTTTTTCTCTAAAACTTCTCTTGGAATTTTTTTGAATTTGAGATCAACTTTGTTTGCTGCTGCATGTTGAACGGCAGTTTCGTTCAAGTCAAATGCAAATTCCCAGCCGAGAATATCAATGCCGTTTACTCTATTTTTTAATATGTCATTCTGAGGGAGCGTAACGACCGAAGAATCTGATACTTTAGTCTGAGATTCTTCACCCGATGAATCGGATTCAGAATGATCTTCATGAGAATCCTTGCCAACGCTTTTCCAGAATTCTTGGATGATCGACTTAACATCACCAAGAGAAACCGGGGCATCTACGGAACCGACATGTATCATTCTTCCGGCTTTTATTCCGTGAAGCCAAACGAAACTGCTTAATGGTTGTCCATGACACAGTTCTATAATAAAATTACGGTAAGCTTTCTCTTTTTCTGCCCTCACCCTTAATCCCTCTTCCGCTGGCAGAGGGAGAATAGCATCGTAAATTTTTTGTAAAACGCTTGTTAATTCATTAAAAATTTCATCGTTCTTAAATCTTATTACTTTTATTTCTAGATCTTCAATTATTTTCTGACGGAATTGATCCCGCTCGATTTGCTCTTTTTCATCATGGATTGAACCATCAATTTCAATTGCCAATTTATATTCTGCACAGTAAAAATCGGTAATGAATTTTTCAATAATATGTTGTCTTCTAAATTTTAAATTATTGAACTGTCTATCTCGCAATACATCCCATAATATTTCTTCTGCCGGAGTACTCCTTTTTCTTAAAGCACGAGCACGTCGAATCATTTCTTTTGAATTAAAGGGGGGAATCCAGATTTTCGTTTCCTCTGCCGCATCCACCACATCCCCCCTTCTCCCAACGGGAGAAGTGGCATGGGGTTGAGGGTAAAACTCCGAACTTACCCATTCTTGTCTTTCATACTTGCCAAGGTTTTGTACAACAAACGGTTTTACATTTGGTATGCCTAATAAACGTTTGCGTGTAGTGTGAATTGCAAATCTGCCAAGGTCGCATGCAATCCAGCGGCGGTTATTTTTTTCTGCAACTGCTGCGGTTGTACCGCTGCCGACAAAAATATCTAATACTAAATCTCCTTCGTTTGAGGATGCTTTGATTATTCTCTCCAGAAGCGCTTCGAGTTTTTGAGTAGGGTAATCAACAAGTTCGTTTCCTGTTTTACTTGGTAGAATATCTGTCCATATTGATTGCATTCTTCTTCCTCTTTCAACGTATTCTTCCATATACTGTTTGAGATAAGGTGTGCCCGTTGAAGAATAATAAATTCTATCTTCTTTTTCTAATTCATCTATTTTTTCCTGAGTATAACTCCAATGTCTGCCTGATGGAGGGGATAATAACTTCCCTCTAAATTTTCGTTGTGGACCATCCCCTGGGGCTGTAATTGGGCCTGCAAAAAACCTTAATCCATTTTTCTCATCAATTTGATTAAATCTTGTTCTCAAATGTTCATCTGTGTGCGGTACTTGGATAATATTAAAAATCCAGTTCTGTGACTTAGTGCATATAAAAATTACGTCATGAATATTTCCAAATCTTTGAGGATCATTATGCGCTCCTGTTCTTTGCCATACAATCTCATTTCGAAAATTATTATAACTAAAAACTTCATCCAGTACGACTTTTGCATAATGTGCAACATGCCAATCAAGATGAACATAAATACTACCATTTTCGGTAAGCAGTTCGCGTAAAAGAATTACTGTTTCGTAAAACCACTGCAAATAACTATCAAGTCCTTTACCCCACGTATCGCGGTAAGCTTTCTGTTCAATAATGCTTGGTTGTTTAATAAAGGTTGTCGTTTCATCTTCATAGCCCTCACCCTCATTCCCTCTCCCAAAAGGAGAGGGAGGAACATTGGCAGTAAAAGAAAAATCTGCACCAACATTAAAAGGCGGGTCAATATAAATTAGGTTTACCTTGCCAGCAAGCTCTGGTAGTAAACTTGGTAAAACATATTTTTTATCACCCCAAATCAAACGGTTGCGCCATTCTGTATCCCTATGCTGTGCAAATAGCTCAAGATTTCTTTTTCTATCTGCGGCACTTTCGTTTACAGTTTCTATGGTTTGAAAGGGGAGTGCTATTCTAATTGGTGCAGATTTTTTACCATCTATAGTATTGTGAACAATATTTTTGTTTTTTATGTCAAAATATTTTAGGAGGTTTTCACCATTTTCCATATTCCATCAAACATCTTCCATTGCG
>JAHJRJ010000288.1 GCA_018830765.1 Bacteroidota bacterium
AGGTCGTGTGATAACTATCGGAACTCATCCCCCCGCCCCTTCTCTTAAAAAGAGAAGGGGAGAATTGAGCTCAGATTCAGCAAGTCCCTCTCTTCGTAAGAGAGGGATTTAGGGTGAGTTCGGTATTATAACACAGTCTCTTAAGTCGTGGGTTAACCAAAAACTTTTTTATCGTATAACCGTTTCAACGGTTTATAAACCCGAAAATTGCATTTTTCGGGTTAAACAATTTTTCTGAGGTCTCACTAACTTATTCCCTCCGCCCCCTCCTTTTATTGGATAACATATTAACCAGCGTTCTTAATTAATTCTGCGCATTTAAACCCACTTGAAATCGCCCCCTCTATTGTTGCAGGTAATCCTGTATTAGTCCAATCACCGGCAAGATAAAAATTTTGAATGGCTGTTTCCGATTCAGGACGAAATGGTTCTACCCGATTCGTAGCCGAAAATGTCGCTCTCTTCTCCTTAATAACGAGTGCGTGTTTGAGTTTTGTTTGTTCAGATCGAGGGAATATGTCTTTGAGTTCATTCAGTGCAATCTCTATTATTTTATCTTTGGGAAGATTAATATAATCGTATGCCGCGCTGATTACTGCTGAAATATAATTACTCGGTTTTCCTTCTTCACCCATTAGTCGTCGTCGGTTAAAAACCCATTGAAGATTGCGTTCAATTAAGCCAATAAATTCGATCCGTCCAGAAGTATGGACGGATACTTCCTTCTCATACCAAAGATGCACGGATATAATCGGGGAGGATTCAAAATATTTAAGTACTGAAAATCTTTCGTGCTGTAATAGTTCTTGAGGAAGGAGATCTATCAATTTCCAATGCGGGACTGCGCTCACAACATATTTTGATTTAATTTTCGAGCTTCCTTCCACTCCTACAATTTTATTGTTATCAATTAGCAGTGAATTTACCTTCGATCCAGTTAATATTTTTACGCCGTTATTATTAAGTATTCTTATGGCATTCGTCAGATACAATTCAGTTTGGCCGACTTTCGGAATCAAGAATGATGCGTCGCTCTTCTTTCCAAGAAAAGTTTGTTTAAGCGAACGGGCGAATAACAATGCCGATGCTCTTTCCGGCATCTCATTCATAACAGATAGAACTATAGGATACCAAAAGTATTTTCGGCTTTTCTCGGATTGACCGAGAGTCGTTAACCACTCCGCAACCGTTAGTTGCGACAGTTTGTTAGTTAATGCGTCTTTCCATTTATTCAATTCTAATCCTACTTTTAACAACTTTCGACGATCATTAATAGGAAGTAATTTAAACTTTAGCATCGCGACAGCAACGTCGAAAGGTTTTGGAAGATTGCCAAGTTCAAAAGTATGAATTCCTAATGTGGGATGATGAAAATGCAGGCGGAACTGTTTTTGTACGTTGATTAAATGTCGAGTTCCGATTAACTCAAGATATTTTATAGTATTATGATAAGCCCCCACAAGAACGTGTTGTCCGTTATTTACCACTTCGCCTGTAGTCTTATCAACGAATGAATATGTACGACCTCCGAGTTGGTTGTTCTGTTCGCAAAGAATCACATCTGCGCCTGAGTTCGATAACTGAAGCGCAGAAGCAAGACCGCTCAATCCGCCGCCTATTACTACAACGTCGGCAATCATACTGTTTTTAAAATACGGTGTTTGAATAAATATTTTAGGGCAATAAGGAACTGCAAAAACTTGGGTAGCTTAAGCGATTTAGTATATACGTTATACTTATTTGCTTTTATACGAAGGAGAGTATGATAATATATTCGTTCCATAATTTTGGGAGCGAACAAAAACTTCTTATCTTCTGGACGGAGAGAATCTTGAGCAAGCCGAAAAAATTCTTCCGCCCGCTTAGTTTCAAATTCCATTAGGTTGATGAAATTCAAATTATAGATCGAATTGAATAAGTCATTCTCCGAATAACCAAACTTAACTAAATCTTCTTTGGGAACATATATGCGATTATATTTCGCGTCGGTCTTGATGTCGCGGAGTATGTTTGTAAGCTGTAATGCGATACCTAAATTTTCGGCATACTTCAAAGCCCGGTCGTTACTCGCGCCGAAAATCTTGATGCTCATCAATCCGACGGAAGAAGCCACATGATAACAGTACTCTCGCAATTCTTCGAAAGTCTCGTATCTGTTTTTATTCAAATCCATTTCAACGCCCCGTATCAACTCGTAAAAATGCTGAACGGGTATGTTGAATTTTTTTGCGATAACGGAAAGTTGATTCAGGAGTGTATAATTCGACTCGTGCTTGATCGCTTTTCCAAGTTCGATACGCCACTTCCTGAGGAGTACCGCCTTCCGATTTTTATCTTGTTCATTATCGACGATGTCATCAGTCGTTCGACAGAAAGCGTAAACTGTATTCAATGCGGAACGTTGTTCTTTTGGAAGGAACGAGAACGAATAGTGAAAACTTGATTGACTGCCTTTAGTGATGGTAGCAGCTAAGTCAGATCCCATATACTTCGCCTCCTATATTTGGTTAAATCGTTGTAAAACAAACCTCTCAGAAATATTAAAACTTTATCTAATAAATGTAACTTTATTCTTTTCGAGAAGACCTCAAATTTTTTCCGTTCTATCTTTTTTAAAACTTGCATACCGCCAAACCAGATTAGCTTTAGCTCTAATTGTAGATCTCTATCTACGAGTGACGGTAATCCGGATCCTGCATAAAATAATTCGCGCGCACGATCGACCTGTATTTTCATCAAGTTTACAAATTCCTTATCATACTGCTTCTTATATAATTTATCTTCGCTATAGTTAGTTGATACAATTTCATCTTCAGGAATATAAATCCTATTTTTCTCTAAATCAATAGCTACATCTTGATAAAAATTAGTAAGTTGGAGAGCCGTGCATATAGAATCGGAATGCTTAAAATATTCCTCATTCTTATAACCGAATATCATTAATATAAGGCGGCCTACAGGATTAGCAGAAAATTCACAGTATTGTAGTACTTCATCAAAATTTATAAAATGGTTTTTTTCGATATCCATCTTAAATGCTTTTAAAAGATTTGCCAATGGCTCTATCGGAATGGAGAGTCGGGTTACGGTTTCCTTCAAGGCAACAAATACGGGATGATTTGGTTCGCCCTCATAACACTCTTTCAGCATCCTTTCCCACTCTTCAAGTTTTTGCAAGCGGGTTTGAGAATCAACTTTTTCATCATCTGCGATATCGTCGGCAATCCTTGCGAACGCATATATGCTTTGAATGTAAGGACGTTTTTCTTTCGGCAAAAAGAGCGATGCAACAGGAAAGTTTTCGTAATGCTGGTTCGTGATATTAGCACAGTATTCAAAAGCTTCGTCTATTTTTTTCCCATCTTGTGTAGTCATACAGCTACAATATAATAAATTTCTTGCATTTTTTACGAATTTATTCTATATTTTAAACGAATTTTTGGCGGGATAGCTCAGCCGGTTAGAGCGTCGGAATCATAATCCGTAGGTCGTGGGTTCGAATCCCTCTCCCGCTACA
>JAHJRJ010000289.1 GCA_018830765.1 Bacteroidota bacterium
AGCGCCCATGGCTCAATTGGTAGAGCAGCTGACTCTTAATCAGCGGGTTCCAGGTTCGAGCCCTGGTGGGCGCACACCGACTAATTCAATACTTCTCAACGAGTTGAGTTGTCAACAAAAATACAAACTGGTCTGTTTGTATCTTTTATGATAATCAAAGATAAAAAAGAAAAGTATAAGCAAGTCGTTCAGCAGGTTGAATCAATCATCTCCGGTGAACCCGACCTTATCGCAAATCTTGCTAACATAACGGCTATTCTCAAGATGAATTTTGAAGATTTTTCTTGGGTCGGTTTTTATCTATGGAGGTTTAAAGAGTTAGTCCTTGGACCGTTTCAAGGTAAACCCGCTTGCGTTCGAATTAAAAAAGGGAAAGGTGTTTGCGGAACCTCCATCAAAGACAGAAAAACTATTATCGTCCCGGATGTAAGCCAATTTGAGGGACATATTTATTGCGACCATGAAACAAAATCCGAGATAGTGATACCGATGATTAAAGAGGGACATCATTTTGGAGTTTTAGATGTTGATAGTTATAAACTGAATACTTTTGATGACATCGATAAATTCTATCTTGAGTACATCGTAAAACACTTAATGGACTCAATAGTTGAATATGAAAAAAAAATTCGATAACGCGAATCCTGTCGCTCTTATAACGGGAGGAGGAAAAAGACTTGGGAGAGAAATTGCATTTGCACTCGCACAAAGCGGCTTCGATGTCGCTATCAATTACTTTAAATCCGAGCGGTCAGCGAAAAGCACCATCAACGATTTAAGAAGTTGCGGAAATTCAGCCGTTGCCCTAAAAGCAGATATAACGAAACCGACTGATGTGAAAAAAATGGTTTCGAGCGTAATTCAAAAATATAAACGCATCGATCTTTTGGTTAATAATGCTGCCGTATTCTACGAAGGAACCCTAAACACAACTACAGAAGAACTATGGGATAAAACGATAGATATAAATTTAAAGGGCGCATTCTTCTGCGCAAAAGAGATATCGAAATATATGATAAGGCAAAAATCCGGACAGATTATTAACATATCTTCTATCGGTGGAATTAGACCTTTTAAAAACCATATCCCATATTCGGTATCAAAAGCAGGATTGATTATGTTGACAAAATGCTTGGCTAAAGCTTTAGCTCCGCATGTCCTTGTAAACTCCATCTCACCCGGAACTATAAATTTTCGAGAAGATAAAGTAACTGCAAAAATAAAAAACGAAAAGACACTTTTAAAAAAATACGCCGACGCGAAAGATATTACTGACCTCGTTGTATTTTTTGCTACACGTAATAAGCATATTACAGGACAAATAGTAGCAGTTGACGGCGGAAGCTCAATAATTTAATTTTAAGAACAATATGAAAAATGTTAAACGAAAACCAAAAGCATACGAAAATATTAAATTTTTAAAGGGGAAAAACGGGCGGGAAATACGAATATTATCTGAATACACTGAGCCGGATTCACGATTTAGGGAAGAAAAGATCGAAGATACAATTGTTTTTTTTGGGTCTGCGAGAATCAAATCCAGAGAAGAGGCAAAAAATATGCTTCGAAAAGTTGAAGTAAAATTTAAAAATTCAAAATTAAAGAGTTTGAAATTAGTAGAAGAATTAGCAAAGGCAAAAGTTGGTTATGAGATGTCAAAATATTATGAAGGGTCATATCAGCTTGCAAAATTATTAACCAAGTGGTCTAAGAAATTGAATTCACATAAAAGATTTGTTATATGTTCTGGTGGAGGGCCCGGGATAATGGAGGCGGCAAATAAGGGCTCTTTAGAAGCAGGTGGCAAATCAATCGGTTTAAATATCAGTTTACCACACGAGCAACTAACGAATCCGTACATTAGCGATGAATTAAATTTTGAATTTCATTACTTTTTTATGAGAAAATTTTGGTTTGTGTCTTTGGCAAGCGCAATGGTGATATTTCCCGGTGGCTTCGGAACGATGGACGAGCTGATGGAAGTTTTAACATTATTGCAAAGCAAAAAGATACAGAAAAAACTCACTGTAGTTTTATACGGTGAAGAATATTGGAATAGAATTATTAACTTCCCGGAAATGATCAGACTCGGTGTGATATCAAAAAGCGATATGCGATTATTTAAATATTGTAATACTCCTGAAGAAACGTTTGAGTATTTAAAAACCGAATTGACAAAAAATCATTTAATCCGCCTTTGTCCGCTGTGGCGAACTTCGGCGGACGAGAAGGTTCGGGTCTAACCCGCCTGCCAAAGTCCGTCATCCGTCAGTTGACGGAGACGGACGGCGGGCAGGTTCCCCGCCGCTTGCGGCGGGGAACTTCATTGAAACTTTATGGAAATCATTTCCGGAATAGATTTGTTATTTTAGATGAATGAAGGTATATTGTAATCGAGGGGATGACATGGTTTCGACGGGGATGAGGATAGTCAGAACGGCATTCCGTGCTCTCCGCGTTGCACGACTTGAGCACTATGTGTTCGGGGTTCCTGAGAAATCGGGAATAAAAAGCGGAAAAAACAATAAGTGCAAACTATAACTATGCACTGGCTGCCTAATTAAAAAAGGGCAACCCATCCTATGCAGTTATGCCTGATGGATTGCAATAGGGTGTCGAATTAATCAGGATCGCTCTTGAATATTCTCGGGATTCAGGAGCTAAATCCGCCGAAGGCGGACTGAGATAGTCTGCTCCTGTAGTGTTTACTCCTTATAGTGCAGACGAAATCAAATGAGTAAACTAAGAATGTAGAAGTTCTGGTGGTCTTCTCTTCGGACCGGGGTTCGATTCCCCGCATCTCCACATCGAAAAAGTCAGATGCGAAAGTTGCGATTGTTAGCGACTTTCGCATTTTTTATTTCTGCTTTCCATTCATTAGAACACTTTTCATGCTAAGTAAATAGTGGGTTATAATACTTAATAAGGTCTTGAGGGCAAAAATTTTAGCTGATCTTACGTTTGATAATTCTGGCAGTGTTTAACCCTAAAAATTCATTAGGAAATTGTATAACCTTTATAGAATGTTCTACCCCGTAGAACGGGGTTCTATCAAGCGATTTTAACTGGTTCACCCCGTAGAACGGGGTTCATCTTAAGTAAGACCCCGTAAAACGGGGTAAGAAAATCTTACTCTATCAAAAACTTATAACCCGCCGATGGCGGGTTTAATAGAAACTAATCGCTCCTAATGAATTTTCTGGGTTTAATTCGTATCGTGAAAGCGCAGGTGATTGTGCGATAAGTTATTGGTTTATTATACAGCTATGATAGATTTACTTTTACCCATTCTCCTTTATTTTTCGTAAGTTTTTGTATATAAGAATAGGAAGTAGATAAGAACATACTGGTTATAAAAAAATTGAATTTCTGCTATTTTTCTTTTAGCACAAAAATTTTAAACAATGCCGACCCCCGAAGAAAAAGCACGACAACAAATTGACAAACTTCTAACCCAAGCTGGTTGGATTGTTCAGGATTTTAAAAAGATTAACCTGAGCGCAAAGCTTGGAGTTGCTGTAAGAGAGTATCCGACTGACTCTGGACCAGCGGATTATATGCTTTTTGTGGACAGAAAACCAGTGGGAGTAATTGAGGCAAAATCGCAA
>JAHJRJ010000290.1 GCA_018830765.1 Bacteroidota bacterium
GACGTCTTTATCTTTCTTGTTTTCGGCAAGGAAAGCTTCACCCTCAATTTTATTTTTATCCTTTTCTGCGTTTATTTTTTCCTCGTGCCTTGCCATAAGTTGTTTTTGTAATTCCATCATTACAGCTTGCGATTGTTCTTCATTTAACATTGTCGTATTGCTGTCGAGTATGTCTTTTAACCCCTGAGCAAGGATTTCGGGAACAACATCTATCGATTGGTTTTTCAAATTTTTACCAATGTCCATACCGATACTATAGCTCACACTGTCCTTTTGAGTTGTTAATTTGGTGTCCTGTGCGCTGTTCTGACAAGCAACCAATCCAAAACTTAGTACTACTATTAGTAACGCTTTCATTAAATATACCTTTCTTTTTATTAGGTGATTGATGTTTAAATTATGTAGTTTTTCATTAATTAAACGTAACAAAATACCAAAATCATTAACATTATCCAAATATTTCGTAAATTAAGTAGCGGTTGGAATTATTTATTAATATGATCAAAAAAATGTTGAATCATCATATAATACAAAAAGAAAATACTTGGCATAATAAAAATATTGATCAAGTTTTTCGTGAATTGGAATCTAATGCTAATGGACTTACGCCGGAAGAAGCGAGCGTGCGTCTCAAGGATTTTGGCTACAATGAACTAGAAGAAGAGAAGGGTACCTCACCTTTAATATTATTATTAAGTCAATTCAAGAGCTTGTTAATCGTTATTCTCATCATTGCAGCTATCGTATCGGCAGGTATGGGTGAGATGGTTGAGTCGATTGCGATCATTATCATTGTTATTCTTGCGGGTGTGCTCGGATTTTTACAGGAGTATAAAGCCGGCAAAGCAATCGAAGCTCTAAAAAAAATGGCTTCACCGAATGCAACTATACTACGCGGCGGTATCGAATTAATAATTCCTGCTCGTGAAGTTGTTCCGAGTGATATATTATTTTTAAAGACGGGTGACAAAGTGCCGGCTGATGCCCGATTGATTGAAGTAGTGAATTTACAAATAGACGAAGCATCGTTAACCGGAGAATCGGTGCCCGTTGAAAAAACCACTGTTACGCTTCATGAAGAAAAATTATCTCTCGGTGACAGAAAAAATATGGCATATACCGGAACAATTGTTACATATGGCCGTTCGAAAGCCGTCGTTGTGGCGACCGGAATGCATACCGAGTTCGGTAAGATCGCCGATATGCTGCAAACAACCCAAAAAGGGAAAACTCCGCTGCAAATCGATATCGATAAAGTGGGAAAAATTATAGGTGTAATAGCTATCTTGCTCGCTGCTGTAATGAGTGTCTTAGGCGCCCTGAAAGGATACCCGTTCGGAGAAATTTTCGTTTGGGGAGTTGCGCTCGCTGTAGCTATCATACCCGAAGCTTTACCGGCTGTAGTTACTATTACACTTGCAATAGGTGTCAGGCGAATGGCAAAAAGGCGCGCATTAATTCGTAAACTTTCTGCGGTCGAAACATTAGGCGCCACAACCATTATTTGCTCTGATAAAACCGGCACGCTTACACAGGGTCAAATGACGGTGCGGCGATTGTACGTGAACGGACAAAACATAGATATCAGCGGTGTGGGGTACACTCCGGTTGGCGACTTTCACATTGATGGCGTGAAATTTAACCCTAATATAAACAGCAATCTTTTGAATCTCCTCAATGCGGCGACGCTCTGTAGTGATGCGCTTCTTAGGCAGAATGATAAAAGTTGGGAAATATTCGGCGACCCTACAGAGGGCGCCCTAATCGTTGCAGCCGCAAAAGCCGGGATTAAGGTTGATGACCTGAAAAATTTATTTCCGAGGATTAAAGAAATTCCATTTTCTTCCGAGAGGAAGAGAATGACTACGATACATAAATATCCAAACGGTTTACAGGTATTCAGTAAAGGTGCTCCGGAAGTTATTCTGTCATCATGTTCGTTTCACTATGAAGGAGAGAAGATAATTCCACTAAGCGATGAATCAAGAAAAAATATTATCAATGTTGCTCATAAGATGGGTGAAGAAGCTTTGCGTGTTCTTGCCGTTTCGACTAAGTCAATCGATCATATTGAGAACGTAGAGTCGGTGGCCGAAAACGAGATGATATTTCTTGGATTAGCGGGTATGGTCGATCCTCCTAGACTGGAAGCTAAAGAAGCAATAAAGACCTGTGAACAAGCAGGAATAAAACCTGTGATGATAACGGGCGATCACAAAATTACAGCAGTAGTCGTAGCACGCGAATTAGGTATCCTGAAGAATGGAAAAGTTTTCTCCGGCAGCGAGCTTGAGGATTTATCGGATACTGAGTTGGACGGTGTAATTGATGATACTGAAGTATTTACGCGCATCTCGCCCGCGCACAAGATGCGTATTGTCTCCGCTTTTATGAAGAAAGGGCACATAGTAGCGATGACCGGCGACGGTGTTAACGATGCACCGTCGCTAAAGAAAGCAGACATCGGCATCGGTATGGGAATCACCGGAACCGATGTAAGCAAAGAAGCTTCGGATATGATTTTAACCGACGACAATTTCGCGTCGATAGTTGCGGCGGTCGAAGAGGGTAGAAGTATCTTCGAAAATATAAGAAAATATTTAATCTTCCTTTTGAGCGGTAACGCCGGAACAGTATTTGCCATTATGATCGCATTAGCTGCAAACTTACCGTTGCCGCTTGTCGCTGTTCAGATTTTATTTATTAATTTTATAATGGACGGACTGATTGCCATTGCATTAGGAGTTGAACCACCTGAGCCGGGTATTATGAGTCGCAAACCGCGACATTCAAAAGAAGGAATTCTCAACCGGAATGGCTTAACGTATATTTTTTCGGTTGGTGTATTAATTGCGATCGTTACAACGGGAGTGTTTGTATGGGCACTCGATTCAGGTTTCTCTAACGAAAAAGCGATGACAATGTTTTTCATCACACTCATACTTGCAAGATTGTTCAATGGTTTTAATTGTCGCTCTTCGATTGATTCTATTGTAAAATTGGGTATGTTTACAAATAAACCACTCATAATCAGTATGTTAATTAGCTTCGGCTTGTCGTTGGGAGTTATCTATATCGGAATTCTGCAAACTCCTTTTCAAACTGTTGGATTACGAGCGTCTGAGTTGGTTATC
>JAHJRJ010000291.1 GCA_018830765.1 Bacteroidota bacterium
AAAAGGAATCAAACCATGAGCGTACATCGTAACAAAAATAAGATGCGGACCCGAATCAGGTATAATACCTATCAAAGCGCTAAGAAAAAGGAGTGTTAATGTATATTCCGATGTAAGTTGATTTAGATTCCAATATTCCATACCGATTTCAGCGAATGATAACGCACCAAATGTCCACAGCGCCGTCCGCCACAGGTGGCGTTTTGCAATGTGATTCCAGATGTGTTCCATGAAAAAGTGAAGAAAGCCATGCTCGCTCGGATGGATAAGTTCCTGTTTACAATTTTCACTTGTACGAATTTTCCATTTCTTGATGATTTGATCAGATATCCATCCAACTGCAATACCTATGATAAAAAGCATCCCAAAAAGTAAAATGGCTGTTTCCGAAAACATCGCTAACATCACGAATGCTGCATCTCCGGAAACAGCTACCATTGCACCAACTAATGCGCCAAAACTTATCATCTCGTGGATATAAAGCGAAACGTTTGTAAACGCTCCAAAGCATCCGGGTATTGTTCCAATAAATGAAGCGATGACGTACTGGCGCCACTGTTTTCCTTTCTTCAATAATTGACCAATCTTTCCCCTTGTCCAAACATTTATCAGGTCTACAGTTATCATCATAATAAAGACAAGAAAAGTTACCTGTATCGTTTGTCCGAATACTTTTAACAGAATGTCTCTCACTTCATCCACCAGCTCTTAAGTTTTATTTAACAGATATTTCTTTATTCATTCTTGACGTTTCGTCTTGGTCCACCTTTACCATAGCCCTTGCCTTTACCATGTCTCCGGGCATATCCTTTGTCTTCTTCTGCTCGGTGAATATTAACACTTTGGCATTGAGGACATTTTGATGGTCTCGGTAAGCCATAAGCGACTTCCCAAGTATGCTCGCATTCAGAGCAACGAAATTTTCTTTTAAACATAATTTTTTCTCCTTTCATTTAATTATTCTTTGTAAAATCAGTACACCTAGTACTAATATTCCAAATGTGCATACGATAGTTGCACCTGTAGGAAAATCTAATGCTACAGAGAGATATAACCCGACTAAACTAGTTAAGCTGCCCAATACCCAACCAAGTAATAATCTAGTTTTCAATTTATTCGATAAAAGAATAGCGCAAACAGCAGGAACAATTAAATATGAAAACACCAATAATACACCGGCGATTTCTACTGAAGAAGTGACTACAATACCAAATGATGCATAAAAGAGAAAGTCCCACATTCTTACAGGTATTTTTTGTTTCTGTGCTTCATCGGGGTCTAAAGAAATTAATAAGAACTTTTTTCGATAAACAAAATGAAATAAACCGATGATGGCATATAGTATTGCCATCTTAATAATCTCTGGCAATTGAACAAAGATGATATTTCCGACGAGCATGTATTTGATATGTTCCGCCTCTGAAGGAGCTCTATTCAAAGCCAAAATTGCGGCAGCGGCAGAGACCGCATAAACAATACCGATTATTGCTTCCTGAGGGACTTTTCGTTCTTTCAATCGTGTCAGAGAAAAAACAGAAGCACCGATAAATGTGAACCCAAGCGAAAAAATGTATGCGGTTGTGCTGTGGAGTTCCATACCAAACAGGAAAGCAATGATTGCGCCTAACGCGGCTATCTGTGCCAGTGCCAGGTCAACAAATATCACTTCACGCTCTATTACATGAATACCGAGATAAGCATGAATGCCTGTTAATATTAGACAAGCGATAAATGGTAGAAACATGAATTCTAGCATTAGTATTTCCTTTTTTTAATTTTTAAGTGATTCAACTAATTTGTTAATGTTGTAATCAAATAAATCTAAATATGTTTTAATCCCCTCAATTCCACCGACTGATGGAGATAGCACAATCACCTTTGACCGAGATTGTTCCGCTATCGTTTCGGCAACTTTTAAAATGAAATAGGGTTCCATAACTATCACTTTTACTTTTTCCCTCTTGATTTTTTCAATCAAAGAAACAATATGAGACGGCGTTGGAGGAATTCCCGGTTTAGGTTCGACAAAACCGACAAGACTTAAACCAAATCGTTTAGCAAAATAGGGCCATGAATTATGATATGTTACTATTTTTTCCCCTGAATATGGTTCCATCTTTTTTTTCCATACAACAATAGCGGAGTCGAGCTTTTGTAAATATTCTTTATAGTTCTTTTGAAAATACTCTGTCTCTGACGGTAACTGGTAACACAACTTTTTCAAGATAGTTTCCAGAATTGGTTTAGCGTTTTCAGGGTCAAGCCAGTAATGAGGATTACCAAAAATATGGATATCACCCATGCTTGCATCTACTTTCCCCGTTGGAACTTCCAGCTTATCAATCTTTCCTGACACGTCAACATAACCAACTCCACCATATGACACCTTAGAGTTTCTTGAAGCATCGATCAAGCTCTGCATCCATATATCCAAATCCATTCCTAATCTCACTAACATGTCTGCATTTTTAACCTTCATGACCATTGAAGGTCTTGGTTCAATAAAGTGCGGGTCCTGATTCCCACTTGTTAAACTAACAACTTCTACCTTATCCATTCCGATTACTCGTACGAAGTCGGCTAAATCGGCAGTTGCAGTTACTACTTTTAACTTTGTGGAAGGAAAAATATTAGTGGGAAGCAGCAAAGCTATCATAAGTATATTTAACATTATTTTATTCATTTTGATCATCTCCATTCATTGCAAAGGATGACTGTGTGGACCAATACCAAATACAAGTTGTAAAAATGCATTGTAAGATTTTAATCCAAAGTTATAATCACATTGCAACCGAATTACTGTTGTTTCGGTTAAACGATTAGTAATTATTCCTGAAAGACTATTAGTCTTTTTATTCTCCGGGAAAGCATTTTCAGACCAATCGTAACGTAAACCGGCATCCCAATATTTATTGAATTGGTAACCAAGATAGCTATAAAAACCCCATCTATTTAGTTTACCTACAGGAATTTCTCTATGTAAATTGAAAATCTCGTTTTGGAATATCAACCGTTCATATGTAGAGGGCCAAAGTTTAAACGTGAGATCAACTCCAAAAACTTTCGCATTGTCTTGATGTTCCTGATAATGTGAACCGTGCGCTGCAGCAACACTTGCACCCAGTTCTAATTCCGATGTTTCTCCTAGCGGGAATGATGACCACAAACGACCTGTATAAACTTCGTCAGCTAAGCCAAAGGTTAACGATTTCTCCTCATCTTCCTCATGGTGATGTTTACCTTCCAGTCTCCAGGCACCTATATCAATTTGCATAAATAACGGCAATGGCATAAGGTATCCTAAAGTAACGCCCTCGCCAACCAAACCATGTTCACCAAAGAAATTAGTTAATGCCACTGGTTGATTAGTGTAAGGTCTGTGATGTTCATGGACTTTATTTATTTTCCCATAATCAACATGAATTTTACCTGCTTTTAAGCTTAAACCATTAATTATTCTAAGAAAACTAACATACGCCTCACAAATTTCAGGTTCAAAGTGCTCGTCATGACGGTGCATTGCAAGAAATACATCTGCTCTTATTTCTGGATAGATGTAGCCTTGCAGGGCAAGTTCTATTTCTCTAACTAATATTTTATTTCGGTCGAAGTCGGTTGGCTCGCTGGACAATTTTCCTGTAATATCTCCAATGACACTAATATCAGGCAGGTTGCTTGGTGTTCCTCGCATTCCTGGAAGTGGTGTAACCTCTTGATCATCTTGAGAAAATACAAAATTATTCAGAGTAATAAATAACAAAATAACTGTAAATAGATATTTACACATAATAAAAATCTCCTTAAATTCGTTTGTTAAAAAATATTTTTTATTGTCCAATTAATTACAGATTAACTGCATCTAATTCAAGGGACAACAATTGATTAAATTATTATATTTTTTTAAAATTGAATTAGATCAGGAGGGGCTCGAGCAGAAGAAATACGAACTGAACCTGAGGTAAGAAATAATAGAAGGGTA
This sequence comes from Bacteroidota bacterium, assembly GCA_018830765.1. Lineage (GTDB taxonomy): Bacteria > Bacteroidota > Ignavibacteria > UBA10030 > BY39 > JAHJRJ01. The sequence continues at coordinate 3,980 of JAHJRJ010000291.1, forward strand.
AAATGGGTAATGAATAAGACTGCTAAAACAAAAACTATCGAATATTGAATAATCGCTGAAGCTTGAATTGAGCGAATGAAGAGACAAACTGGACAATGGCTATCATCATAATTATTTGGATGACCATGAAAAGAAAGCCCACTTAGCAAAACGATAAGATATATAACAAGTAAGCCTGTAAGTAACTTTTTCATTGTTTTTTTAAAAAATCGATCTACGTGAAAAATTGTCATTTTTTTTGTTTGGATACAAATTTCTTGTATAAAAATAAATAATCCTTGCCCCAATTGCAAACAATGCTTAACAACCTTCCTTTTTCTTCTTACCGCTCTTAGCAGGCATTGGAGGCGGAAGTTTTATTCCACCCGATGGAGCTGGAGCAACGACATATTGTCGCAATTGCTTCCCTTGCTTCAATACTTTCCCGATTTTTCCTCTTGTCCAAACATTTATGAGGTCGACAAGAATCATCATTATAAGAACCAGAAGAGATATTTTGAGGGTCTCGGGAATGACTTTCATAATTGTTTCCGTCATCGGGACAATCCTTTCTGCTTGCATCGGGGGCAGTTCTTATTTTGCTTGGTAATGATAGGAAATTGCCAACTTCGATTGCAATTTCTACAACGAAATTCAAACATGTTTCCAGTTCGATAATTGCTACCTTCAATCAGGATTGCCTTGCCGTTCACGAGTGCATCGGCAACTGTCCGACGTGCTTTTTCAATAATGCGTCCAAATGTTGCACGTGATATCTTCATCTTTTTTGCTGCTTCTTCGTGCGAAAGTGCTTCGAGATCGGCAAGACGAAGTGCTTCAAATTCGTCAATCGTCAAGATAACTTCCTTGAGGGAGGAAATCGGTATCCCTCGGGGTTTAAAGTAGGTAATCCCCGGAATGTGTGTTACACGTCGGGATTTTGGCGGTCGCGGCATCTTAACACTATTGAGTCGTTGCGTTGTAGATGATTATGGGCATATGCTCAAAATTAATATATAAAGTTCATTTCAAAAAGTCAAGTCTCTCGGGAAGGAAATGTTTAGCACATTTCTCATTCAGATATCGAATTATGGCATCGATATTATTACTTTGGCCGCTCGCTTTGTGATGTTT
>JAHJRJ010000292.1 GCA_018830765.1 Bacteroidota bacterium
ACAGTTTGCTTCTCTCACGGTTGATGGCTTGGGATTTAAATATGGCTTGGTGGGTAGATTTAACTATGGGTAAGTTAATGGAGAAAGTCGATTTACAAAAAGCAGCCGAAATTTTTCCCAATTATCCAAATTCCACACCGGTTATTATTGAAACACAAAGTGCCGCTTCTGTCACAGGTTTTATGAAGGTAGTTCAATCTTACAGAAATTATTTTGGAACGGATGGCTCAGCAATCGGCAGCAATTCGTGGGTGATTGACTCGACCCTGTCGGCGAGCGGTAAACCGATTTTGGCAAACGACCCGCATCTCGGTTTGCCCGCTCCTTCAAAATGGTACGAGATGCATCTTTCTGCGCCGGGTTGGGACGTGGCGGGGGTTTCGTTACCGGGCACTCCCTTTATCATCATCGGCAGTAACCGCAAAATAGCTTGGGGACTTACTAACGGAATGATCGATGAAGCCGATTTCTACATAGAAAAAATAGATTCCGTAAAACCAACTAATTATATCTACGAAAATAAATCCTTACCTATCGAAACGCGAGAAGAAACTATCTACATCGGAAAAGACGATAGTGTAGTGATAAATGTACGGCGGACGCATCACGGTCCGATAATCAGCGACATTCATCCTGTTACAAAATATTCAGTAACGGACGAGAAACAAAAACCGGTTTCGATGAAATGGGTCGGGTTTGAAGTTAGCTCGGAACCAGTTGCATTTTATATTATCAACAAATCGCAAAATGCGCAAGATTTTGAGCGCGGCGTCAGAGAATTTGCCGTTCCGGGACAGAATATAGTTTATGCAGACGTTGACGGAAATATCGGATATTGGACGGCAGCGAGAATACCTGTTCGTGGAAAGCACAACCCGACGCTTCCGCTGCCCGGCTGGTCGAGCGAGTACGAGTGGAAAGGTTTTGTCCCGTTTGAAAAACTCCCAAAACTTTGGAATCCAAAAGAAGGATTTATAGCTACGGCAAACAACAAGATCGCAGAAAACCAGCCGTACTTTATTTCCAATCTTTACATGCCTCCCTCCCGCATCGAACGGATAAAAGAATTATTGACTAGGAGCAAAAAATTTTCTGCAGAAGATTTTAAAATTTTTCAATCGGACTACACGTCGCCGCATGCAAAAAAAATTACAGATGTTTTAATAGAGTCTTTTAAAAATTTTACCGATACGACAACCGCTCTGCAATATTTACAAAACTGGGATTACAAGCACAGTCCAACGGATATTGCTTCTACCATCTTCAACATGTTTTTTGTGAAACTGTTACACAATATTTTTGAGGATGAGATGGGAAGTGATTTGTTCGAAGATTATATCTTCTTTTCTGCGCTGCCGATTAACGCCGTTGACGGATTACTAAAATCTACGAATTCACCTTGGTTTGATAATATACACACGGAAGAAATCGAGACAAAAGATTACATCATACGAAAAAGTTTTATAGATGCGATTGAGGAACTAAAAAAAGAGTTAGGTCCTGAAATGGAAAATTGGCAATGGGGAAAGGTTCATACAGTAACTTTCGAACATCCGTTCGGGGCGCGCCAGCCGCTTGATAAAGTCTTTAATATCGGACCATTTCCAGTCGGCGGGTCTATGTCAACTATCAACAACGGTGAGTTTAAATTCAACAAGCCGTTCCGGAATCATGTCGGTCCGTCGATGCGGATAATAAAAGATTTATCCCAGCCGTCGGAATATTTCAGCGTAATTCCTACAGGGCAATCCGGTCAGCTGCTGCACAAACATTACAACGACCAGACAAAACTATGGCTGAATGGTGTTTACAAAACTGTAAACACGGATAAAGATGCGATAGAAAAATCGAAATCGAAAAAATTAGAACTCGAACCGAAATTGGATATTCGCCAAGATTTGAGCGGTGAGTAGTGAGCCCTTTGCGTCTTCGTGTCTTCGTGGTGAAGGTTTTATTTTCTTTTAAAAAGAAGATATTTTTTAACCCCGAAGACTCTAAAACACGAAGAAACATTAATAATATTTTACTTTGGGATTTGTTTAATTTCACGCAAAGACCGCTAAGAGATCGCAAAGGTCGCAAAGAAAAAGACTCCGAAGTCAGAAATCCAAAATCTAAAATCCCCGCCCGTCCCGAATGTTCGGGACAGTCGGGCGGGTAAATTCTAAAATTAAAAATGTTCTCGAAACGTTTAATATCTAAAATGAAATCGGCTAAATCCGTTGTGGTTTTAACGGGTGCAGGTATATCGGCTGAAAGCGGAGTGCCGACTTTCCGCGGAAACGAAGGACTATGGAAAAAATTTAAACCTGAAGAACTTGCCAACTTCGATGCTTTTATAAAAAACCCTGAGTTAGTATGGGAATGGTATAAATACCGCAAGCAAATTATTGCTGGGATTCAACCAAACCCCGGTCATTATGCAATTGTAGAGCTCGAAAAAATGTACGAAAAATTTGCCGTAGTTACGCAGAATGTGGATAATCTTCATCGCAGAGCAGGGAGCAAGAATGTTTACGAGTTACACGGTAATATACAACGCAATTACTGTATCGAGTGCGGTAAAGAATATCCGGATGAGATAATTTTTTCCAAAGCAGAAGTTCCGCGCTGCGATGCGTGTGCCGGATTGATCAGACCCGGAGTTGTTTGGTTTGGTGAGATGCTTCCCGCAGACCAGTGGAACGCTTCAGAAGAAGCTGCGTCGTCTGCCGACGTCTTTTTTTCTGTTGGAACTTCCGCAGTTGTTTACCCTGCTGCCTCGTTACCATACATCGCTAAACGTAATGGTGCGTTGGTAGTTGAAGTTAATCCGGAAACTACGCCGCTCACCGATATCGCGGATGAATTTTTGATGGGGAAATCTGGCGAGATATTGCCTGAACTTGTAAATGCTTTAAAGTAGTGCGAACTTTAGTTTGTCTAAAAATTGATCGAACTGAAGCCTGCCCTACAGTAGGACGAAATTCATTTCGTCTAAAAATTGATCGAACTGAAGCCTGCCCTGCCGCAGGGTTCGACCTACAGTAGGACGAAATTCATTTCGTCTAAAAATTGATCGAACTGAAGTACGACCTACAGTAGGACGAAATTCATTTCGTCTAAAAATTGATCGAACTGAAGCCTGCCCTGCCGCAGGGTTCGACCTACAGTATTTTTTTTAACGCCCGTCTTTAGACGAGGTCTCGGGACTGACCAAAAAGTGGAAGATTCCTTGTAGTGCGAACTTTAGTTCGCTTAAATGGCGCAGAGCGCCATGGCGCCAAAGGCGCTCATTTCATCAAAAAGCGACCAGCCCGACACCTGCCCGACCTGTCTGCCGACAGGCAGGTGGTCAGGCGGGTCTGCTCGCCCGTGCGACATGGTCGAGCGGGTCTGGCGGGAATGAATTTCGCTCTACAAACAAATGCCGAATGCAGTCGGGACGGGATTTCGCTCCCCAAGGGGATGCAGACTGTGTAAAAAGTAAATGAAAAATTATATAACTCATCCCCCAACCCAGGGCTAACCAAGAAGTGTGATTTTTAATTGTGTACCTTTGTGTCTTTGGGACTTTGTGGCAAAAATATGTGTTTGTTAACAATAAATGGACTCATTGCCACGAAGACACCAAGTCCCTAAGTCGCACAAAGTAGTTATTGGTCAGCACAGGGAACGAAGGTATAAATCTGATAGGGGATGAGTTCGAAAAGACAGAAAAAAAATCGGTTTAACAAATGGTGTCAGCCTGAGCCCTGTCGTCTTCCTGAGCGAAGTCCCGTAAAACGCATTAGCGTCAGTCTTTAGGCTGATGCGGAATCTCGCATCACCATCAACCCCGATCCCGAAAGCTTTCGGGACGGGGTAAATGGTGACGCTGATGTCAAAAGACTGATGAATCAGCCTCGTAATAAACCCAATTATTCTCTTAACCCATGTTCGACAGTTTCGAGAAAAAAAGTTTGATTTTTAACTCGAAACGGCAAAAAGTGTCAAAAGTTTACACTACAAAGCGGTAAGTTTTCACTACATGTTGTTTTCAAAAAAAGTTGGGAAATTGTTTTAGATTCAGCACTTTCTCCATAAAAATCTACAATAATTTTTCCAAAGTGTCGAACTTGGGTTAAGTTGACGCAAGAGCGTAAAACGGGACGAAGTCGAAGCCTGCCCGCCTAATAAGTTCTATACTTGCAGGCGGG